>NZ_JAMBQG010000010.1:0-239541 GCF_023369805.1 Parabacteroides leei | reverse complement strand
TTGCATATAAGTTGTGCATAATTGAGCTGTATATTAATAGTTTGATCACCATTAAAATACTAATAATCAATGATATGCACAACTTATTTCCTGACATTTTTTAGTGAATTAATTCCGCCAACGGGTTGATATAATCTGTTTGTACTAATTTTCGATTCTGCGGAGTGTATACCTTTTCTATGCTCTTTACTGCTGCTTGATAATAGGTATCTGAAAAATCCTGCGTAATTGTTGTCTTAACAGAAGCACTCAGGTCATTCATTATAGTTTTGGTAAAGCCCAAAAAGCCGCGTCCCCGCTTAAAGACTTTTGCATTCTCATAATTATATGTAATACTATTCGTTCCTCCAATACCATTACTAACACTTACATTCGACACTAATTTGAATGGAGCAGTAAAAGACAGGCAATCATATCCGGAAACAGTTGCAGCTCCTCCTGTTGGAGAAGTTTTTGTATATATGGAAGCATCCGCCATTTTTTTATAAGAAATAGTTGTCACATTCCCATGAGAGTCTGTAGCCGATTTCAGTAAATTGGAAAACCCGGCATTTGACATATACAATTGATATCCTTTCCAGGAATTAGATGCAGATGTTACCAAAAAGCCTAACTTACCGTCACCTCTTGTATCTAAAGGGAAAAAGTTCCATTTATCAGATCCATATGTATTTACACTTGTATATTCTTTAAAGTTACGCCCGTTATCATATCCAGTAAAACATCTGAGAGAACTCATATTATCCGAAGATTTATCAACAGCAAAAAAATCATCATTCCCATCACCATTCAAGTCACAGACATAAATATCTTTAGAAAAAGTATTGAACTTTTTTGGAAAAGAGTGACTCTTAAACCCGACCCCTGTTGATAATAAGGTCTGCCACTCCCCCCATTCCATATTATTCCAACCTGTCAGTAATATATCTATTTTTCTGTCACCATTAAAATCTCCGAAGCTCATTTTATGATTCTTATTCGGAAAAGTTCCAGTTCTGCTTCTATGTAACGATCCAGCTCCATTATTCTCCATATAGTCATAACCGTCATCATGAAAATTAATAACTTCAGCCAACCCATCACCATTAAAATCCCAGACTTCAACTTGATCCCAATTCATTTCTGAAAGGATAGGGCCTGTTTTAACTGTATTAAATGCAGTTAAAGTACCGGAAGAATAACCAGACATGCATATTTTGTAATCCTGAGAACCACTCTTATTTTTATAATACACAAATAAGTCCATTGCTCCATCCCCATTAAAATCTGCTACTCTTACACCATGCGGACGAGATTCAGTAGTTATACAAGGTCCGGCTGTAAATCCACTACCCGTACCATAATAAACAAAATAATTATAATAAGTAACAGATGCTTTATCTAGCTGATCCCCCAAGGTATCTGGTACCGAAACTGAGTCAACTCCATCAAGGCTATTAGCAACTGTCTCTCTGCATGCCAGAAAATCAGTAATGCCATCTCCATTATAATCGCCAGGAACCGGTTCCTTAAACCTTTCCGGAAGAGTCCCTGATCCGGAATAGGTTAGTTTATTACCATCTGTATCAGCCAAAAACAATCGCCAGCCAGTCCATCCGGCATCATCCATAGGTGTAGCCAAAAGGTCTGTTCTACCGTCTCCATTGTAATCACCCAGAGAAATATAAGCTTTATTTATGTAATTTGTAGCACTTGACGATTGGTCATATATAACTTGTTCATGTTTAAAATCCGTATTTTTATACCAATTGAACACTATTGGTTTAAGAGTTTCATTATCTAATCCGGTAACTGTAATTTTAGATAAAAGATAAGTAAAATCATTTGCGTCAAAATTATAAGTCATTGTATATTTTCGATACAAAGAGGTCCCATAGTAAACACCTATCTCACTCAATAACTTACTTTCTTTAAATTCACTACCTGCAATATAGTTCAAATTAACAGCATTATTACGATTTGAATAAACAAATTTCACAGAACAATAAGGTGCAGAGCCTTCATTTCCTGTATAATCTATTTGTTTTAAACGGATTTCTCCATTGCTATCATTCTTTTCATATATATATGTATAATAATTACCTATACGATCCTTTACTTTATTAAGCATCCAAAATGCAACCTGACCTTCATGAGGAGACTGAGCATATAATTTGGAATCTGAAGTATTACCATATTCCATTATTAAACCTTCTTTTGTCCTTACCTCAAAATGTGCAGAAGAAGTATTCGGGGAGATACTTTTTATCTGCGAATAAGGATTCATCTCTGTCCGATATTGACCCATTGTTGCATTATACATCAAACGATTGCCATCCAGCATATAATTATCAGTATTATTGAACTTTATATCACTTATACTACCATTATGAAAAACAGTTGTATTAGTACGGGTAATGGAAGATACAGCTGACAATGAAAAACCTTTTCCCATAATGCCGTCTCCCGAAAAACTATTATAGACAATTGAAATATCAGGTTTTATTCCGGCAGTACCAGGAAGTAAATCAATTGGAATATTATATGTTGCATTTCCAACAGGACCAATATCAAAAGAGCCGGATATATTCGATGTATTCTGAGCTAGTCCCTGAAAAGGAATGATTATTGATAATAATATATAGAATATGTATTTAGTCATAATTTATGTTGATATAATTAAGATTTCATTCAACAATACTAACTTGTCGCATGATTCGATTACCGGAAGCATCATAGATAAATTCGAACATCAGTTGAGATTGCCCTATTTTTATATTCAATATACTTCCTAATTCTCCCACAAAAGGGCCATTTAATGTAATATTTTCCGGAGCAACCAGTGTCAAATTACCATTATTAGTAATTGTCACATTCTGTACAACAAGAGTATTACATCCCTGAACCGAAACCGTCGAAGAGACTGTCCGGTTTTCAAAAGTATTGACACATGAGCCTGTAGCAAAGACAGATGTGCTATCTGAGCATTCTTCTGTTCTTAGACTATCAGATATAATCCGACCTGAATTATCACTTAGTTCTTTCCCGTTTTTGAAATCTTTCGAAGATAAGGAATTCACAAATCCAAATAACAAGAAAGATAGTATACATATCTTTATGTATGCCATAAACATATTTTCTCTTTTCATAGAAAAATCAGTTTACAAATTTCTTCAATGTATCTGCTTTCTGTCCGTCCACATACAACGCATAGATAAACGTTCCCAAACCAATCTCGGATGGATTTATTTCCACAGTATCATTTGTGGTCGTCAAGGTTATTTTCTTTAACATTCTTCCAGCAATATCAAACACCTGCAAATATGCATTGGAAAAAGTAGAAGGCAATGTATAAGAAACTGAGGTTCCGGCTCTATTATATAATTTTGCTCCTTCAATAAGGATATTATCTGTAGATGTAGAACGTAATAGCGACTTACTTTCCTCTGGTAAAAGACTCTGCAAAAGATCTATTTCGTTTTGTTGTGCCTGAATAGTTTGTTGCATTTCTTTGAGACTTTCTACGATCAGAGGTATAAAACCGATATAATCAATCGACTTGACTCCATTTTCATCTGTCTGTACCAGTTCCGGTAAAACCTTCTCTATATCTTGAGCCAAAAAACCAATCCTTTTCCGACTAGCATCTTCCGCTTCTTTCCTTTCAACTGCATTCTGGTAAAGTTTGTCTTCACTCTCCTTACCAGTCAAGCCCGTATTTGAAGAAAGTTCATTGCTGATGCCATTCTGCATATTCTGAGCTTCGGTAAACTTTGAGGCATCCTGTTCGCGATATTTATTAATTTCAGAAAGTTTATAATTATAGCTAACTCCATTTAGCTGACTTACAATATTTAATGGATTTTGAAGTGTCTGAACATTCTCTTTCAACCGAGCATCGGAAGTTATATTCACACCATTTACCCGAAGATTCGTATTAAAAATAAAATTACTATTCGATGCCGGAGCGTAATATGCTACAATATTATTTGCTTGGCCACTTGTAGTTAAATAGATACCCCTTTTCCCATGTAACCAAAGTTGATCCGTATCATCCGCCCCATATTCCCCGATAAAGACATTCCATCCTTGATTTGGATATTGTCCAAAATCACCGAATGTCAATTTTGAACCGGAACGCATGTCACCATAAGGACCAAATATCTGCATTGTTGTTACATTCAGAGGATCTTCTGTCGGATCTGTTCTAAGTGTTCCTGCTTGGACACGACCATTTTGTAATAATCTCAACTGAGCATTTGAGGTAAAACATAAACAAGTAATTAAAACGGTTAATAGGTAAATCTTCTTTTTCATATTCATATAGTTTATTTATATTTTTTCATTCAACAGTAAATATTCCAGTCAATTCTCCACCCTCTGAATCTTTAAATTTAATAATATGACTACCATTAGATAATCCACTCAATTCAATAAGTGATTTAGAATCTTTGAATACAGATATTACGTCTGAATAAACAATTGAATCCTGATTATTACTAATTGTAATTTCTATTTTTCCTAATGCATTCAAATAATAAACCATCAAAGCATTATCTTCCTGAAAAACTTCAATTGATTGAGAACTACTTCGCGTTGTCGGAGTAGACAAACGTCCTTTCAAATATACTTTTGAAGAACTTGCCACTGTACATAATTCTTTATTACCAGAGGCAAATACATTAGTTTGAACACAAGGCATAAAAAAAAAGCCTGCTACTATTAATGTTCCGAATAGTGTTTTAGTCTGATTCATATATTTATTCTTTATTATGTTAATTTGGAAACAAATTTAGTTACTATTCGCTATCACACTACACGTATATAACTTTTTACAGAACACAATCAAAAACAACAAGCTAATAATCAACCATATAAAAAATACACAATATAACTTTTCAACTAACAGAAAAGGTTCATCAATTCAATTTTTCATTTAAGAAGTCACGCAAATTAGTAAAAGCTACAATATCTAAACTTTTACGTATAGCAGAACGCTTCATATTTATTGTATTTACACTCAAATTTAATACAATTGATATTTCCGCTGTTGAAAAACCGGAATAGGTCAAACAAAGAATACGATATTCTATTTCTTTCAATTGAGGATATAATTCTTTTAACCTGATAAAAAAATCATTATGCAATTTATTCATTACATCATATAAGACATCCCAGTTCAAAACATCCTGACCATAGATTATCTCATTTATTTTTTTATCCAAAATTCATCTTTATGAGATACATCTTTATTCATATAAATCTTTAAACTGGACATTTTCTTTAAAACATTAAAATGTTTAAGTAAATAGGAAGTAAATGTTTGTTCCTTTTCATCATATTTTTGGGATAAAATATTCAAATGCGTTATTTTTTCTTCTAATTCTAATATCTCATTTTTATGTTCTTTATATTTTCTGAATAATAAGAATATCGAAATAATAAAAAACAATATTCCTAATATTAAACCGATAAAGATATTTGCTCTTTCCAGTTTTAAACGAATATTATGTAATCGAACCTTTTCATAATCGTATTTTTTCTGAAGTTCCAACAATCTTTTATCCTGATTAACATCAATTATCTGCAAAAGATTCTCAGCATACATTTTATAATATGTCAAAGCCTCCGGATAATTTTTAAGGAGTTCCTCTCTCTCTGAAAGAAGCTGAAATAAATTAGCCTTTATATATACATCCTTTATGCTATCTTTCCTTTGCAACAAATAGCTCATATAGACATTTGCCGAATCTCCTTGATGACTTGCAGTATACAAATCTAACAAAGACACATATATTTTTATTTGATTATCTTGATTGGATGTGTATTCCAATGCTTCTTTCAAAAATCGAATAGCTTTTGTTAATTCTCCTTTCTGGGCATATAATACACCTAAGTTTTGTCGAACGATAGATTTCTCCTGGCATAATTTTTCTCTATCAACTAAATGCAAACATTCCATATAATAAAAAAGAGCACTATCCGGTTGTTCCAAATACTGAAAGCAATCACCTATTTGAATATAAGTAATAAGTTCACTTTTCAAATTTCCGACCTGTTTATAAAAAGAAGCAGACTTTCGAAAACTTAATATTGCTCCCTCACTATCAAACTGATTTAATAAAAGAACTCCAATAGCGTTCCGAATCAGTCCCCTCAAATTTATATTACCGCCTTTTTCCGCATACCCATCAGCTTCCAGAAAACATCTCATTGCATTTTCGCCGTTTCCACACTCCTTGTAATAACAACCACAATAATATAATGCCAAAGCGATATTAGGATTATCGTTCTTTTCCAAATAATAATCCCGTACGGAAAGAATAGTCGAATCGGATGTGATATCCTGATACGATTTATATTCAGCCTGAATTTTTAATAGGACATATCGATTATATTCTTCTGCGTTCAATTCCTCTGGGTAAAGAATAGAGCCCAATATATACAAAGCACTATCAGGATCAGTTTCTAAAAGAGATTCTGATTCAGAAAATATCATTTCGTTTTTTCCAGACCCACAGGAAAGACACAATAGGATCTGAATGAATAAGATAGGTAGTATATATATTTTCATAACTGTATATATTATTTGCGTTGTCCCTTTGTTTTTCCGGCATTCTCTCTAATCGTAAAATTACACAAAGAAAATTACTCAAACAATACATACAGCCATTATTTTTCAATAAGATTTTACCTTTCAACCATATTTGTCAATCCCAAAAACTTATAAGTCCAATCAACCTAAGATATTGAAATGTGATAATAAAACACATTTCCCCACATAATAATGGCAAATACAGTAATTTATCCCTTCCCTTCATCGTTCGCCAGCAAATACATCACCTTATTCCGGTATCCTACTCTGACTAACACCCCTTCCTCCACAAATTTTTTCAGATCGGCCTCAGCCCGGTATCGGGAGCAACCGATAGCTTCTGCATAGCTGCGAGGACTGATACTGTCCCAGGTAGCAATATGACTCAACAGTTTCTTTTTACGTTCTTCCCAACTATCCGGCTTCTTTTTGTCTTTCACATATACCAAATCGATTTGCCGTAATTTTTCACGCAAAGAAGTGGAACAGCGATAGTTGATCCCGTCTACATAAACCGTATTATTATCGGTTTTTTTCTTATTCGGAACAGTTCTCAATGATGGAGAGAAATATCCCAAATCATCCAACTCGACATGACAGCCATCTTCCAGAGCCAACTCGATCACCCAGGCAAACGAATCCAGAACGCTTTTCACTTCCGCTGATGAGACAGCCGAGCGTTCGCTTATCAGCCTGCATACTTTCTCCAGATTATATGTGCCCTGGCTGATTGCACGCGCATGGGATAATTTACTTCCTTTCCGACCATTCGGTTTAGGTGTTGAATAAACTTTAAATTTTATAGCCATGATATTATTTATTAGGTTACGTACTATTGCTTCTTACATGCCATACTAATTTGAATTACTACCGCGACTAATCAACGGTTGATAACCGTCCGCCGTATGGCTCATAATTATCGACCATACGGCTCACAACTATCAGCCATACGGCCGATAATTATAAGCCATTGAAGTCTTTCCGTTCAAAGATACGAAAGAATGAAGGAAATTATTCTCTTGAATACTTATTTTTTATAGCATCTGGCAATTTTTATTTTTTCAAATTCACTTCTGTTCTTAACTGTTTACACTATACATGAAACTCATCTAATTGCCGACCGACTTTTCACCATTAGACCTTAATAAGAATTAATAATTCTGATTATCGCAATATATTTCTTACTTTTGCAGGTTAGAAATGGTAGGAACACCATAAGAAGTAAAATGGAAAAGGAAAATAATCCCATATACGAACGTAATACGCTGGAGTTTGTAACTGTAGCGCTAGAGTTTTGCACATTTGTTGAAGCAGCCGGACAAAACGGCCTTTTTGATTTTATGGACAAAGCTGTAAAGATATTGCCCTTGCTTTATCTGAAGGCAACGCTTTTGCCGGAAGTGGAATCTGATGAAGATGCCGAATCGGAATTGTTCGTAACAGAAGACATGTACGAATCTGTTCGTACCCGGATCGCAAGCCTGTTGGGAGAAAAAGACACCTATCTGGAAACTTTCCATCCGGATATGCAGTACAGTGACACGCCTATCGCTGCATTTATCTCGGAAAACCTGGCGGATGTTTATCAGGATGTCGGTAATTTCGTTTCTCTTTTCCGTCAGGGATACGAAGAAGTGATGCTTCAGGCTATCGCCTTATGCCGTACCAACTTCCGGGAGTTCTGGGGACAGCAACTCCTGAATGCACTGAAAGCTCTTCATGCTGCCCGTTACAGTGATGATGAAATTATAGAAACGAACGAGGAATGATGACACAATATACACACACAATATCAAAAGAAGAAATATCACTTCTTGAAATAGAAGAATTTCCCGGTAGGATTATCGTTATCGACACCGAAAAAGATGCAGATAAAGCGGTTGAATACCTGTTACAATTTGAGGCTGTCGGTTTCGATACGGAGACACGTCCCAGCTTTAAAAAAGGTACGCGTTATAAAATCTCGTTGATGCAGATATCAACAGACGAAGCTTGTTTCCTGTTCCGTCTGAACAGAATCGGTATTCCTCAACCGCTCGAAGATTTCATGGTAAACGACAAAATATTAAAGATCGGCCTTTCCCTGCGCGACGACTTCGGCGCCATACGGAAACGGACAGATATCAAGCCGGCGAACTTTCTGGATCTGCAAAATTATGTCGGACAGTTCGGTATCGAAGATGCCAGCCTGCAAAAGATATATGCTATCCTTTTCGACAAGAAAATATCGAAAGGCCAGCGCCTGAGTAACTGGGAAGCCGATGTACTGACCGAACAACAGAAGAAATATGCAGCCCTCGACGCCTGGGCCTGCCTGAAGATATACAACCAATTGAATCAAGATAAATAATAATGAACTATTGTAAAGTCTTTCTCAAACCTAAAAAGGAAGAATCGTTGCTGCGCTTCCATCCGTGGGTGTTCTCCGGAGCTATCCAAAGCATTGAAGGTAACCCGGAAGAGGGCGACCTGGTAGAAGTGTACGGAACAAACCAGCGTTTCCTGGCTATCGGCCACTATCAGATCGGTAGTATTGCCGTACGCATTTTATCGTTCAAGCCGGTCACTATCGACGCAAAATTCTGGGAAGAACGTATACGCGTTGCTTACACTCTCCGCAAGGAGCTGGATCTGGCAGAAGTAGAAAACAATGATACATATCGTCTGATTCATGGTGAAGGGGATAATCTTCCCGGTCTGGTGATCGATATCTATTCTCATACGGCTGTTATGCAGGCTCACTCGGTTGGTATGCATTATGCCCGTCATGATGTAGCCGAAGCATTAAAGACTGTCTTGGGAGACACTTTACAGAATATTTATTACAAATCGGAAGCAACTCTTCCCTACAAAGCCAACCTCGGGAGTGAAGATGGCTATTTATATGGTGGAGAGGTAGAAGATATTGCCACAGAGAACGGCTTGAAATTCTGCGTAGACTGGCAAAAAGGACAAAAGACAGGTTTCTTTGTAGACCAGCGTGAGAATCGTTCGTTACTGGAAAAGTATGCGAAAGGTCATTCGGTATTAAATATGTTTTGCTATACGGGTGGTTTTTCTTTCTATGCCATGCGTGGCGGTGCCGAAGTGGTTCACTCGGTAGATAGTTCAGCCAAAGCGATTTCGCTGACGAATAAAAATGTGGAACTGAATTTCCCAGGAGATTCGCGTCATAAAGCATTTGCTGAAGATGCCTTCAAATACCTGGAAAAGATGGGAAGCAATTACGACCTTATCATTCTCGATCCTCCTGCATTTGCCAAGCATAAGAATGTATTACGCAACGCTTTGCAAGGATATCGCAAACTGAATGCGATCGCTTTTGAAAAGATCAAACCGGGAGGTATCCTGTTTACCTTCTCTTGCTCACAGGTGGTCAGCAAAGAGAATTTCCGCCTGGCAGTGTTCAGTGCTGCCGCACAATCAGGACGTAGCGTACGTATCCTGCATCAATTGACGCAGCCGGCCGATCATCCGGTTAACATTTACCATCCGGAAGGGGAATATCTGAAAGGATTAGTTTTATACGTAGAATAAAAAAATCACTCTCGTTTACAACCGATAACTAAAAAAGGGAACCTTCCGGTTCCCTTTTTTACATGACCAAATAACTACAGAATGTTTATTTGGCAAACAACTCCTTATTTATAATTTACAGGATACCCTGTGCCATCATTCCTTTTGCAACTTTCATGAAACCTGCTACGTTTGCACCTTTCACGTAGTTGATATAACCATCCTCAGAACCGTATTTTACACATTGTTCGTGGATAGATTTCATGATACCTTTCAGCTTTTCGTCTACTTCTTCTCTTGTCCAGCTCAGTTTCATTGCATTCTGAGTCATTTCCAGACCTGATACAGAAACACCACCGGCGTTAGCGGCTTTACCCGGAGCATACAGTATCTTAGCTTCCAGGAAGGCATCGATAGCATCCGGAGTAGAAGGCATGTTTGCTCCTTCAGAAACGGCGAAGCAACCGTTAGCTAACAATGTCTTGGCATCGTCTCCCGTTAATTCATTCTGGGTTGCACTCGGCATAGCGATATCGCATTTTTCACCCCAGGGACGAGCACCCTGTACATATTTGCAGCCATATTTTTCTGCATATTCACGAATACGTCCGCGGTACAGATTCTTCAGCTCCATGATATAATCCAGTTTTTCACGGTCGATACCTTCCGGATCATAGATGTAACCGTCAGAGTCTGACATTGTAACCGGCTTAGCTCCCAGTTCGATCAGTTTTTCAACTGTATACTGAGCTACATTACCTGAACCGGACACAGCTACCACTTTACCTTTGATGTCGATATTACGAGTCTTCAGCATTTCCAGCAGGAAGTAAACGTTACCGTAACCGGTTGCTTCCGGACGGATCAACGAACCACCGAACTCGATACCTTTACCTGTCAGTGTGCCTGTATTCTCACGAGCCAGCTTCTTATACATACCGTACATATAAGCGACTTCACGACCACCCACACCGATATCACCGGCAGGCACATCAGTGTCAGGACCGATATGACGCCACAATTCCATCATGAATGCCTGGCAGAAACGCATGATTTCAGCATTTGACTTACCACGCGGGCTGAAGTCGGCACCACCTTTACCACCACCCATCGGAAGTGTCGTCAGTGAGTTCTTGAAAGTTTGTTCGAAAGCTAAGAACTTAAGGATAGATTGATTTACCGAAGCATGGAAACGGATACCGCCTTTGTACGGACCGATCGTGTTATTATGCTGGATACGATAACCCATATTTGTCTGTACCTGTCCTTTATCGTCTGTCCATGTTACACGGAAAGAGAAAATACGATCGGGGATACAAAGACGTTCGATCAGGTTGCTTTTTTCGAATTCAGGATGTTCGTTATAAGCTTCTTCGATAGTGCCTAAAACTTCGGCAACTGCTTGATGATACTCGGGTTCGTTAGGAAATCTTCTTTTTAAGTTGTCTAAAACTTCATTTGCCTTCATAGAACTGTTTATTTAGAATGTTATACCACTTTGCTATTTTACGCTGTTCTTTTAACAACGTCGCAAAGGTAAGCCATTTTTTCATACCAGCAAATATTTGAAAGAAAAAATGATAAAAAAATATCATTTCGATATTTTAAGAAGACAAATGTGACTAAATGCTATTCATTCCTACGCTTTATGTTCTTATAGACAGGAACGAACACAATGATAGCTGATGCAACCAGGGCAAATATCACATCAAAGGTTATCTTTTCACTGTATGTAAGCAGCATGTAGGCCAAAACGCCCCATAATAAAGTAAGACATACCGCCTGACTATTTGTTATCTTTCTACGCGCCATTTATTACATTTGTTTAGTTGGAAGAGTATTCTGATCCAAAAAAGATTAATAATGCCAAAAACACAGCTATAATCAGAAATAAGATGACAATTTGCTTTTCAAACGCAAGGTTTCGCAAAAAAGGGATATGACGAGTCCAGCCTACAACCACACGGATCTGCTCGGGCTGCTCTTCTTCGGCCGGGATATCATAACCTCCTTCTTTCATTATTTCCAAGGCCTGAGGGACATCGCTCTCCAGTATCTCCACACGGGCACCACCGACGTCTACGTAGCCAGCCATTACCTGACTGCTATATTCATTACGAAGATAACACCCGACACCTTCCGACTTGAGTAATGCCATCAATGTCTGAGCCTCTGCCGGATATTGAAACCGGGCTATTTCTACCATCTTATCCTTATTATCCATAAGCTTGTCTTTTCTGCAAAGGAAGTGATTTTGACTTACATGAGCAAGTTTTCTGCGATACCTGTTGCCTGCCGGATACGATCGGCCATACCGATGCCGCCTTTTATATTGCCGGCCAGGATCAATCCCGGATATCGCGCTTCGAGCCTGTCGATCGTAGCAAAACGTTCGCCGCTACTCAACTCATACTGAGGGATGGCACGGGGATGGCGGAAAATACGGATCATATCCGGTTGCACATCGGCCGGGAATTTCAGCATAGCATGAAATTCGTGAGTGATCAATGCCTTCAATTCGTCATCCTCCAGACGGGTCAGTTCCACATGCTTCACTCCTCCGATAAAGAAAGAAAAGAGAGCGCCTCCTTTCGGGGCACGGTTATCGAAGCAGGCAGCCGGGAAAAGGATACCCAAAACATCTTTTTTCTCGCAGGAAGGAACCAGTCCTCCAAAAGCATTGAAACGAAGTTTTCCGGTATTACGCACACCGACACTGGCCTGTACCACCGGTGCGTATTTCAAATTACTTATCTTACTCATTTCTTCTTCCGGAATAAAAGGAAGAAGCTCCGGCAACGCATAGGCACCGGTGGTCGTTACGACCTTATCAGCCAGGATGGTTTGCTTACCTTCCTGAGTCGTATAGCTGGCCAGCCAGCCCTTTTCTGCCGGGCAGATGGTTATGCCGGAAGCCGACAGGGTGATATTCTTTTCACCGATAGCTACGGCCATCGTCCGGGTCAGGTTATCCAACCCTCCGGCAGCGGAAAAGACTTTCTTGGAGGCCAGGCGGTCACGGTCCGTCTTCGGTTGACGGGCTTTCGCGATAGTTCCTTTAATGAAACCGCCGTATTGCTGCTCCAGGTTATAGAGCTTGGGCAAGGCATAACGGGTGATCAGGGTCATCGGATTACCGGCATACACTCCGGAGAGGAACGGGTCGACGGCATAATTCAAGAATGACTTGCCTAACCGCCGGGCGGCCAACTCTCCTACCGATTCGTCAGGGTTCGTACCTTTTGCGCGAAAAGGTTCTCCCAGGATACGGAACTTATCGCCGAGGGTAAACAAAGGAGTGGTAACCGCACTGAATAGACCCGAAGGGAGTTCACGGAATGAGTTTCCTTTCCAGATCAGACGGCGCTTCGCCTCTTCGTGAGCAGTTTCCAGCTTGCAGTCGGGAGATAAAGCCATGAACAGTTCCGCTACTTCGGGATAAGAAACTACACCGGTATTCGGTCCGCTCTCAAAGATAAAACCCTCTTCACGAAAGGTATGGATCTGCCCTCCAACACGGTCGCTACATTCCAGTATATGCACTTGTTTTCCTCCACGTACCAGATGAAAAGCGGTAGTCAGACCGGTTAGCCCGGCTCCGATTATCAGAATATCCGTAGTATGCTGTTCCATATCAGACTGGTTTAGAAAATGATTTATTAGAATGAAGCATCAGCTTATCCAGCGATGCAGCCACGTTACGAACAAAAAGAGCACCTTCGGAAGTCATGCGGATATGGTCATCGTCGTATTCGACCAGGCCGTCTGCGGCAAAGTCCCGCATACGTTTTTCATCATAAGCAGTTGCTGCTTTTACCTCATCTACGGGGCAAGACAGGCGGGTAGCCACATCCTGCCAGTTCAAGGTATAGTTACACATCAGCGTTTCGATCACTTCACGGGTGATCTGTTCGTCGCGGCTTAATGTATATCCTTTGGCTATGGCAAACGCCCCCCCCTCGATCTGTTCGATATATTGGTGAATATCTTTACTGTTCTGTGTATAAGCGGAACTCAGCTGGCTTATGCCCGTCACACCGAAAGCATACACCTGTCCTGTGGTACGACGGGTACAATAGCCTTGGAAGTTACGGTGCAGCTGTCCGTTTTGCCGGGCGGTATAGAGTTCGTCGTCTTTTAAAACGAAATGATCCAGACCGATGGTTTTATAACCGGCATCGCCCAATATTTCTTTCGCAGCTTCAAACATACGACTCTTTTCCTCACTGGCGGGAAGGCCGGCTTTTTCCAGGATCAACTGTTGCCGGTTGACCCAGGGGACATGCGCATAAGAAAAAGTAACCAAACGGTCCGGTCGTAAAACGGCTGCCCGGGTAATGGTCTCGGAAAAGCTCTCGGCTGTCTGGAAAGGCAATCCGTAAATAAAATCCATATTGATACGTGCTCCTTTGCTGCGAAGGATCCGGAAGATCATTTCGACCGGCAGTAAGGAGGGACGACGGTTTACCGTCTTCAATACCTTTTCATTGAAATCCTGAACACCCAGGCTAAAGCGGTTAAAACCGGCTTCGGTCAGGTACTGCCAATATTCTTCATCCAGGTATCCGGGATGGCATTCCACGGCTATTTCCGGCTGATCGATCGTTTCAAAACCGGCTAACAGATGTTCGTTCAGTTCTTTTAAAATATATACCGGCATGGCTGTAGGGCTTCCTCCGCCATAATGTATCTGGGATATTTTTCGTCCCGGAGCCAGCTGCTCTTTCACTCTATCGATCTCCACATGTACGGCTTCTATATAACGTTCCACCACATTCCGGTTCATCATCGCAAACGAATTACATCCGCAATAATGACAAAGATGACGGCAGAAAGGAATATGTACATAGAAAGAGATATGTCCGGGACCTGCGGCATTAGAGGCTTCTATGGCAGTTTCATAATCTGCATTTGTAAATGTATCCGTAAAATAATTGGCCGGCGGATAACTGGTATACCTCGGAACCGGCACATTGTATTTCTGTAATAAGTTTTGTATCATAACTATGCTGTTTCTTTCTCTTTTCCGAACACGATCAATATATACACAAGCGACAAGAGGGCGAGGCCGGCCTCAAAGAAAAACAATCCGTGATAGCCGGTATAATCGGCTATCTTCCCGCTCAGTATGGCCATCAGCATTCCGCTCAAATGCGTAATCACAGTCTGTATCGTAAAATCCGTTCCTTCCCGTCCGGGGCGTACGCAATCCATAGCGGTAGTATATACCACAATGGTAGCCATCCCATAGCTTCCCCAAAGCAGGGCTATACCGGCATACAAGAGTTCGGTTGTCGGTGTCGTATAAGAGAGAGCCAGAAAATAGAGCGTCGCTAGCAAGACAAAGAGGGAGAACAACAGCCGTCCGCGATGCCGTCCGATGCGGCGGACGATAAAGCCTCCGGCAAAGGAAGACAGGAAGCCGCAGGCAGTCCCCACCACCCCACTCATTACGCCAATCTCTTTCATCGAATAGCCCAGGTCGACCAGGTAAGGCTTCAACATTGCCAGTGTCCCGATCAATCCCGAATAATAGAGGAACAGGAAACCGATCTGTTTCCATATTTTCTTTTGAGTGAAAAAGTAGAAGACATCGGCTTTCTTTGCCCGTTCGTGGGTATCTTTCGGCTGAATAACAATTCCTTTATTAAAAAACAAGGGGAGCAGAGCCACTATAACAAACAAAGCCACGCAAGGCAGGAGACTGTTCCATCCCAACTGTTTAAACAACAACAGCAGCACCCCGCCACCGATCAGCGAACCACCGAAGCTGCCCATCGACTGCATACTGTTCGCCAGGCTTTTATCTTTCCGGCTGAACGAGAGAACGGCCAGGGCATCGGTCGCTATATCCTGCGTGGCAGAAGCAATGAACGAGACGATGATTAAGCCTATGATGGTATAAAAATCTGTTTTGAAATCAAGGAAAGCAACCGCAAAGATCAGTACGGCATAAATAAGTTCGGAAGAGAATATCCAACGCTTATAGTCGCCCGTCGTCCGGGCATGACGGTCTACCATCGGCGACCAGAGGAATTTCAGTATCCAGGGCAGCTTGATCAGTTGCAGTAATCCTATGGCTGATAAAGAGAAGTTCTCCTGCCGCATCATGACCGGGATGACGGTGGAAAAAAAGCTCATCGGTATCGTCTGTGCGATGTACAGACAAAAAAAGGTTCCGAGATTGAATATTTTGTTTTCTTGTTTCATGTTTTTCTTTATATATCATTGTCGGCTACCACCGAGAGCGATACTTTTCTGTCAGGCAAGCTAAAGGGAAATCGCCACACTTCCTCCGATCGTGAATGGCCGGCCCCGTTGTGCCAGGCCTTTCCCTCCCGATTCAAAATAGAAAGCGTTATATTGGGTATCCGTTATGTTTTTAGCCCAGATTGCAAAGGTAGCAAATCCTTTGGTTGCAGAAACTTTTCCGTTCAATTGTCCGTAATAAGACTGAGAAACTTTATTGTCTTCCTTCCAATAGATCCGGCCCGTCCCGGTATAGTTCAGACTGACGAGGAAACGGTCGATATGGGAGCATGGATTCGATATCGTGTAGTCGGCTCCGACGGCAAAGGTATGCGAAGGAACCATCGGCAGCCGATTGCCGGAGTAATCGATATTTTTCTTTTCATCGACATATTCCTTAAATGTGGCATGAGTAAAGCCATAATTCACCTGCACCATCAGGCCGTTCACCGGGTTTCCCTGTAAAGTGACTTCCACGCCTTTACTAACGCTGCGTCCGGCATTCGTCAACATCGATCCCCTGCCGGAAGGAAGCGTCTGGCTGATCTGCTGATTCTTCCAGTCGATCCAGAAAAGGGCGATCTCGGCACGCAACCGGTTATCGAGAAAAGGGTGTTTCCCTCCCAACTCATAGTTCCAGCTACTTTCGGGATTGAAAGAGCGGTCTTCCTCACGTTCGAAAGAGGTATTAAAGCCACCAGTCTTGTACCCCTTCGTCACGGTAGCATACAACAGACCGGTAGAGGGAAACATATATTGCAAAGCAATCTTGGGCGTCACCTGGCTAAATTTCAGTTTACTGTAAAAATCATCTGTCCGGCTACTGCTACCGCCGGCATCTTTAAAAGCCAGATAATCGGTAGAAGCCCGTTCGTAATCGTATCGGACCCCGAGGGTCAGGGACAGACCGTCCACCAGCAGGCTATCCAACGTAGACTGGTGATAAAGGGCAAAACCGTAAGTGGGAGTATCATATAATTTCCGCGTACTGTATTGGGCAGACAGATAATCCAGCGTCACCGTATTATCGATCCCCTGCCAGAAACCGAAAGCACCGAACAGCCACTTATAACGGCCGGCCGTTGTCGATTTGATATTAAATTCTTCCGACAGCATCTTCTGTTTCTGATCCTGCCTGGCAAAATAGATGCTCTGTACAGAAAAATCCTGGTCGATCCCCTGGTGATCCGAGAGATATTGGAAAGCGGTTTTACTGCTCAGGCTGTAACCCGTTCCCCGATACTCGACCGTCAGCCCGGTAGTAGACATGGCCCGTTTATAAAAACTATAATCGTTATAATCGACATCGCCCGGCCGATGCGTCAGGGAGTCGCAAACGGCGTAAGGATAGCCACCCTGTTTGGAATAATCATACGAACTCATCAGGCCCAGCGACAATCGGTCTGTCGGTTTCCATTCGAGACGGATACGTCCTGAACCGGTTTTCTGATCGTCAGCTTTCTTATCGGTATACAGGTTGGTGAAATATCCGTCACTCCGGTTATAATTGGCGGAAAGGGCATAACCGAAAGTTTCCCCGATCTTTGCATACCTGGAAAGGGCATAATCGCGATTACCATAGGTACCGTTAGAGATAAAGGCGTTCGTTCCCTGATATTTCAATGGCGATTTAGTATATACGTTAATGATACCTCCCATCGTGTTACGTCCGTACAGGGTCCCCTGCGGGCCACGCAATACTTCCATCCGGTCTATCTCGGTGAAGTTGAAATCGAAAGCCGACTTTTCAAAGTAAGGTATGCCGTCTACGTAAAGCCCGACCGAAGGGGCATTGATCTTCGAACCGATCCCACGGATATAAACGGGTGAAGTCAGCTTCGAACCGTAATCCGGCATAAACAGGTTCGGGATAAAGGAACTGAATTCCTTGATATCGGTGATATTTTTATTTTGTATCGCTGTCCCTGTTACGGACGAAGCCGATAATGGCTCCAACCGCAGATCCCTGTTCTGCTTGAATGATTGTACGACCACCTCGTTCAGATCGACCTGACGAACTTTTACGGTATCCCGGTCTTCCGCCTTAACAGATAATACGGAGAGGAAGAAACAACAAGATAAGAGTACTATTTTCATATAATTTATTTATAAAAAAAGGTGAACCAAAATGACAGGTTTTGTAGGGGTGGGGTTTGCCCACCCTTTGCGACAATAATATAACAACCGGTGAAGAAGGGCGGGCAGACCCCGCCCCTACGGCCGAACCTGCCTGTTCCATTGTGACGGCGCCTGTAAGGGCGGTTCGCGAACCGCCCCTACCAACGCACTACATTCAAATCTGTCAAATAATGAAACATTCAAAACTGATAAATTTAAAATGTTACAGCAACCTCCGCTCCTATCTGGAACGGTTTGCCTTTTTGTATGAATGAGTTATTGAATGATTCGAAATAGAAAGCCTGATAATCCGTATTCGTGATGTTACGACTCCAGACGTTGAGGTTAACGGCACCTTTGCGAACACCTGCTTTGCCGTTTAACACACCATAAAAGCTCTGGCTGATATCATTCTCTTCCGTCCAGAAAATCTTACCGGCTCCGGTGTACTGGGCGGAGACAGTGAACTGGTCGAGCCAGCAATTACGTAGCAACTTGGTGTATTGCAATCCCAGACTGACGGTATGACGCGGGGTATACGGGATAAAATTATTTTTATAGTTCGTCTCCTCCTCGTTCTTATCCAAGGTAGCATAATCACGGAAAGTGGCACGGGTAAAGCCATAATTCAAGTCGGCGGTCAGACCTGTTGTGATAAGGCTGCGGAGACTGACCTCCACACCATAACTATCGGCTTTGCCTCCGTTTGTTATCATACGACCGCTACCATTCGTGGCAAATGTAGTCAACTGCAGATCGCTAATATCCATATAAAATAACGTCAGTTCCATATTCAAACGATCTTTAAGCAATTCACTACGAACACCGATCTCATAATTCCAGCTATGCTCCGGTTTGTAAGAAGCAACATCGGATACAGGCGGCAATTCCGGATTTTCAAACATCCCTCCCATTCCCGACGGCATTATCTGTTTTATTTCTTCCTTCAAGTCGTACTGTGCCTGAGCCTGCACCAAATCACCAAACATCTGCACATTATATCCTCCCGTTTTATATCCTTTGGCAACAGAGATATAAGTAAATGTTCCCGGTGAACACTGATAACGCAGGGATGCTTTAGGTAGTAGTTGCAAAAAATCCTGTGACTCTTCTCCCGTCAGGCGGGAAGTTACAGGAAAGTCCTGATTAATGGTCGGCATACCCGGAGCCATACTGGGTAAAAACATATTAATCGTCATGCCTTCCACCGATGAATCATAATTCATCTTCGCCTTTTCATAATCCAGACGCAGACCGGCCGTCAGGGATAGTCCGGGAATAAACAAATCATTATATGTCGATTGGTGAAACAGGGCCAAACCATAAGTAGGCGTTTCAAAATAGCCGGGAAAATATATCTGATCATTTTCTCCTTTAACGGTAAACTTTGGAAAAGGAATCTTGTCGAAAGCTGCCTGTAGAACCTCTTTTATACCATCCTTCTTAAACATCACCGGCCCATCCGTCTTCAGGCTATTGTAAAAGCCGTAAGCCCCGAAACTCCACTGGTAATTCTTCTTATCGTTCGAACGGATCGCCACTTCTTCGCTCCAGGCATATTGTTTCTGTTTCTGGTTGAGGGTGAAGATAGACTTTTCGGTATAGTCCTGGTCCATTTTCATGTCATCCTTCAGATACTGGTAAGCAGTGGTCGAAGAAAGCAGGAACTTATCGGTTTTCCATTCCAGGTAAAGGCTATTGTTCAACATATTACGTTCATAAGAACTAGGGTCGTTGATACGGATCGGTTCTACGACTCCCGTCTCCTTATTGTAAAGTCCGTACGGGAAAGCCCGTTGATTAACATAATCGTAGTTGAATGTATATTGCGCCTTCAGGTTCGGAGTGATCAGCCAGTCCAGTTTGAAACGTCCGCCTGCCGACTCTTCCTTATCCGCCCGTGTGTTCTTCAGTTCATTGACGAAAAATCCGTCGTTCCGATCGTAATAGCCACTAAGGGAAATACCTACATTATCGCTCAACTTCCGGTAATGTGCTCCCTTTGCCTTGAACGCACCATAATTTCCACCGGATAAGGACAGTTTCGTTCCCTGGTAATTGAAAGGTGACAGGGTATAAATATTCACGATACCTCCCATCGCATTACGGCCGTACAACGTTCCCTGCGGACCACGTAACACTTCGATACGCTGGATATCATTCAGTTCGAAATCAAATGTGCTCTTATCGAGATACGGTACATTATCTACATATAGCCCGATCGACTGCCCGCTGCTTCGTGCACCGATACCACGAATATAAATGGCCGAAGTCATCTTGGAACCATAGTCCGGCATATACAGGTTAGGGACAAAGGAACTGATATCTTTCAACGCATCGATCTGGCGTCCGGAAATTGCTTGCGGGGAGAGGATAGACACGGAACCGGGCAACAAACGCAAGTCATTCGTCTCCTTTGTCGAAGAAGTTATGATAACTTCATCGATGTTATATGTCTTAATAGTATCATTTTTGTTTACATTCACCTCATCGGCTTTCAACGATTGCAAACCGAATAAAGAGCTTGCAGCCAGGACATACAGGTAGCATTGTTTCATCGTATTCGAACTATTAGTATTTTCTGATTGCAAAGGAACAGGAAAGATACAAGGCCATCAATCACTACATGTAGTGATTTTAACATGCTATTTCTACAATTCTATATCATCACCCGAAATAATCCCGTTCATGATAGCGTAGAAGGTAAGGCCGGAGACGGTTTTAATGCCTAGTTTGGCGGTAATATTTTTGCGGTGGGTCAGAACAGTGTTCAGACTGATGCTCAGTTTATCGGCAATCTCTTTGTTGGTGATACCTTTTACGATCAATTGAAGGACATCGGTTTCACGGGTGGAAAGGTCTTTGTTCGTATCCCCGGATAAATTACCGGAATTATCGTTGGCCAACAATTGCTGCAACTGCTCGATGATAATCTCCTGGGAAGCTTTTATCGTGATATGATTCGTTGTAGAGATACCACCGTCGCCTTCTCCCCCATTGATTAACACCACCGTCTTACTACGGCGGGGAAGGAAAAAATCACCGTTCATGACCTGTGTCTCAGGTGAGGTAAAATAATAATCGAACGTATCGTTACAACCGTCAACATTGAAAGCATCGAACGTAGGAAACCAACACACTTCCACAGGAGGGAAATAGTCGGTAAGCAAGCTCTGAAGGCCAATGCTCTGCAAAGTATCGGATAAAATGATCGCTATTTGCCTGGTTCTATGCATCAACAAGGGTTATTTACAAAGTTTCTCCATCGCGGAAACCATCGGAGTAAGAATACGGTAACGGATGCGGTTGTGCTGCTTGATATCTTTCGCGAGACTGCTGATCCCGAAGATCACGGCATAACATAAATTCTCGTTATAATCGCCCGAAAGATGTTTAACCATGATACCTTTCAGGTCGGAAAGCAGGGCTTCAATAGGATCTTCCAACCGTTGCTCGCCACCGAGCTGAAGCACTTCGGCTCCGTCCGAGGCCTGGCAGCCGTTAATCTTTTCACTTAAAGACAGGCAATAGGGAAACCATAGCTGATCGTCTTTCTCTATGCGTGATGTCAACTCCTCCTTAAAAGAAGAGAAGAACTTGCCGATCAGGTTCAACGTATTGTTGCCCGGTGTACTCATAGAGATAAAAGAGGTAAGATGCCGCTCTATATTCGGCAGTTGATAACGTAAATAATACTGGTTGGTCTTGGTCAGGTAATCGATGATCTGCGAAGTATGGAATGTTTGCAGTTTCCTTTCCGGAAAGTACTCTTCATTCAGGAACGTGTTGATCACTATCAGTAGAAAGTCGGTATCCAACTGATATTCGTCACAGATCTCTTTCACCGATTTGTCGCCTAATCCAAGACGGATACCAAACCGGTTGATTACAGGAATGAGCGAGGGATGTTCCTCCACCACCTCGCTCATTTGCATATTAGGATATACTAAAGGCATAATTTATGCTTCTTCCCATTGTTTGCGTAATAATTCCACTGCGGCAGGAAGAACCGTGTTACGATCACCCTGACATCCGCATTCGAAACTTACATATTTATCATAACCCAACATCTTCAGGCCTTTGAAGCCATTCACATAGTTATCTGCATCACCATCCTCACCCGGCATGCTGCGTCGTTTACGGCTTGCCACGTGTACGTGTTGCAGATAGTCGCCCGCCGAGAGGAACGCTCCCATATCGGAAGTTTCTTCCCAGGTCATATGCCAGAAGTCGCCCATGCAACGAACGCCCGGATTGTTGATATCCCTGCATACGGAAGCCGCATCGGCTACCTGACGCATATAGAAACATTCTTTGCGGTTCAATGGTTCAAAAATAACGGTGGTTCCGTTCTGAGCCGCATGGTTACCCATTTCGTTGAACTGTTCGCAAAGGAAGTCGCGGGTTTCCTGGTTATGAGGAAGTGCCGGCACCTGTCCGTTGAACGCCGGAACGATGATAACACCCGTCGAACCCAGCTCACCGGCTGCCGTGATGATCTCTTTCATCGTATCCATACATTGCTTACGGATAGCCGGATCGGTAGAGAGGATAAAACCTTCGAAGCCTGCACAGATGGCACTGACTTTGATGTTACGTCCGTTCAGGGCTTGTTTGATCTCACCCACACGGTCTTTCAACCCGCGTCCGCCCGGCTCAAAACCGACGATACCCATCTTCTCCATGTAATCGAACTTCTCGTTCAGGCTTTCACCCGGAGGAGTCCCTTCCTGGAAAGAAAGGTTCAACTTCGCCTTACTGTTGCAGCAGGATTTAGTTTCCGGACATGTTTCCGGAGAAGAAGCCTTGCCGGCACAGGAGGCCAATGCACCGGTGCTTACAGCAGCAACTGCGGCACCGGACAATGTTGTTCTTAAAAAGTTTCTTCTATTCAGAGTCATATCTTATTTCTTTTGTTCAAGAGGTTTACCCGGAACCGGAACAGTAAACGTACTCATATCCATCTTACCCAGATTCAGGTCTTTCGGAGTATAATCCAGCGGAGAAGCAGTCATTGCATCCCAGGTTGTTTCAGCACCGGTATAAGCCGATTCGCGTCCCATGATGGCAGCCATATTGGCAACGGCTGTTTCGGATGCCTGCTGAAGCGGTTTGTTACCACGGATACTGTTGATCCAGTTCACATGTTCCAATGTATACGGGTCAGTCTGTTTGAAGTTCGCTTTCTCTGCTTCATAATCGTATTTCCATACTACATTACCGGCAAGATCTTTGATCTCCATAGTAGAGCTATCCCATGAACCTTTTGTTCCCTGGATAAATTCACTTACATTGCTTACGCAACCGTCAATCTGACGACACATACTATGCATATGGATACCGTTCTCCATAGTGAAGTCGATACTGAAGTTATCATATTGGTCACCTGTAACACGACGATGACGAGAACCGAAACCTACTGCTTTTACCGGTTTCAGACCACTGAACCAAGTGAATACGTCGATATTATGTACATGCTGTTCAACGATATGGTCACCGGATAACCATTTCCAGTTCACCCAGTCCTTGATCATATATTCGCAATCGTTCCATTCTTTCTGACGTTCACGGAACCACAACATACTCTGGTTCCAGTAAACAGTACCGCCTGTAATCTCACCGATCATGCCTTCCATAATCTTCTTATAAGATTCTACATAAGGACGCTGGTGATGACGTTGTGTACCTGTGATCACGCGTAAATTCTTAGCATCAGCCTGTTTAGCTGTAGCCATTATCGTACGATAACCTACCGGGTCTACACAAATCGGTTTTTCAAGGAATGAATGTTTTCCTTTTTCTGTTGCATATTGGAAATGTACCGGACGGAATACAGGAGGAGTTGCAATAATAACTACATCTACTCCACTGTCTATTACTTGCTTATAAGCATCCAGACCTACGAAGCGCTTGTCGGCCGGTATGTCGATATTCTTATCTTTTTTCAGCTTTCCAGCCAGATCATCTACTCTTTCCTGGAAAGTGTCACCCAATGCAACGATTGTTACACCATTAGCGGCATTCAGGAAGTTGAAAGCTGCACCGGAACCGCGTCCGCCACAACCGATAACACCGGCTTTCAGTTCCTGTCCATCTGTTGCCAGGTCAGGCAATTCGGGTATGTAATATGTTCCGGGTTCTTTCAACGGCTTCAAAGCATTCGCTTTGCTTCCACCGTCACAAGATGTTAAAACACTAGCCGCACTACCTGTACCGATTGCACCCAGTGCACCAGCCATAGCCGAGCTTTTTAAAAACGATCTTCTACTGATACAGTTTTCCTTTTTCATGATATAGCAAATTTAAAGAATTGATATAATTTTTACACTAGTCTACTACTTAATTGAGGCATCCGGCTCACATACTACACGGAAACCAATACCGCGTATATCTGAGTACCACCAGATACTCTTAGGTTGCTGCGGGTCTGTCTTCAACCACGCATCATGTTTGGTATAGTCGCGGGCTGCCGAACGAACATCTGCAGCGTCCGAAGTATAATTACCTCCGCGTACTACCCATTCTGTTCCTTCAGTCACCAACGGATTTGTTACAGCATTACCTCCCTTGCTGTAAGCTTCGGGATCGTACTTGTCTGCACAATATTCCATGACATTACCCAACATATTCTTTAATCCGAACGGATTGGCTTTCACCAGATCCGGTTCTTGTGTCTTATTCTTACTGTTCTTACCGTAAATAACGAACGAACTGATGCTGTCGGTCTTTGCATCGAAGAACTTACGCCAGAAACCCTGATCCGAGAAATCTTTCGGGCTACCGGAGAAGAAGTAAGGAGTTTCCGTACCGCCACGGGCTGCATATTCCCATTCGGCTTCGGTCGGCAGGCGGTATTTCTTGCCTGTCTTCTTTGACAACCACTGGCAGAATGTTTCAGCTGCATAATGTGTCATCGTGATAGCCGGACGATCGCCGCCACCCCATCCCTGATCCGGGAAACCGAACGGAGGAGTCGGACCGGAAATAGCATCTACATCCGGGTTACTGTTGTTTGCATATACAGTTTCGGGAGGTGTACGCCCTTCACTCATCGTGCTACCGTAGAATGCCCAGTACTGATCCCAGGTTACTTCCAGTTCAGCCATAAAGAACGGGCTGACAGTTACCTCACGTACAGGAGCTTCATCCGGTTTGTGGAACGGTTCTTTCGGAGTACTACCCATCTTGAATGTTCCGCCGGGGACAGCCACCATATTAAACGACACCGGAGTGCCGGGGATCTGTTCCTTGAAATCGGCAAAGGCTGTTACCGCTGCCGGTTCTTTAAAATAGAGACTTGTATCGATTGCACCGGCACCGGAAGCCATACCCGGTACACCCGCCATCTTCGAATGGTTATAGTTCGGGTTATAGTGTCCCGCATCCAGGTGGCAACTGATACATTGCAAGTCCAGTTTCTTTTCATTCTCATCATAATAAAGATGCGCTGTGATACCATCGTTCGTAATCCCTTCGGGGAATAGATTCTGGTGACACTCTTTACATGATTCGTTAGGGATATATTTTACGGCATGCTCCAGTTCAGACTTTGCATTCCAGTCGAAATCGGCACTGTCTTTCGTCATGAAAGACCAGACATCTTTCAAGCCCAGTTTCGCTTTTGCCGTATAATGGTTCCATGTATCGTTTTTAGGCGGGAGGTGACAGTCCACACAATGTACTTTCACTCCACTTCCGTTATTTACGTGTTTGGATAGTTTCCAGCTATTCTCCACATGCGGGTGCACATGGCACATCATACAAGATTCGTCGGAAGAAAAATAGACTGAAGTATTGTAGGCCAGGATCATAACCCCGGCACCGAAGACTACTCCAAGAAGGAGCATAAAAGTCTTTCCTCTAAAGAAAGACTTCTTTGGATCTGATGAATATCGGTTAGAATTTTTGTTAGTAGCCATCTGTTTTTATGGTATTCAATATTTTACACTTAGTCTGAGAATTAGATTTAAAAATCGGCAATAAAAGTAGTATTTTCCTTAATATAAAGAAAGCACAACCGGCCTATTTAACGTTAATCGTAAGCCGATTATGCTTTTTTTAATAATTTTCAGTTTATAAATTCGACTGAACCGGAGTCATAATAAAAGTAAACTCATAATCTCCATAAGGCAGGCGATATTTTTTCAGAGGAAGTGCTCCCCAGCTATTCACACAGCCTAATCCCATCTGCGCCTTATCGATACACAAATTAGTATAGTCTACCTTCTGAACCAGTTCCGAATGTCTCTGGTCTTTCTGTACACCGTCGTCAAGCGATTCGATCGAATAATTCAATGCAGAAGCAGAGAACGGAGCCTCAGCTACAAACATCAAACCATTGCCACCCTTGTTCGTTTGTTTCCACCAACGAATATCAGTCTTTGTCCCGGTTTCCTGCGGACGGATATAAGAATAGAACTGCTCGTCCACTGTCTGACAGAACTGACCCAGGTCGGTTACATTATTACGATCCGAATAATTTTCCCACGGGCCGCGTCCGTAGTATTTAATGCGCGCCATCTCTTCCGGCATCTGCATCTGCATACCGAAACGGAACATATCCGATACTTTTGCCGACTTATCGGCAACCATCTTCTGCGAAACCTTCACAGCACCTTCGTTGTTGATCGTATAGGTGATATACAGTTTGGCAGAAACTGCCTCCATTGTATATTCCGCATTTACGACAGCCTGACCATTTTCAATCTTATTGGTCATAGAAGTCAGTTTCAAACCGGGTTGTTTCCAGGCTGCATATTTATTCTGCAGACCGGCACCCATGTCGTTGTCGGTCGGAGCACGCCAGAAATTCGGTGTCAATTTACCGCCTTCATCGATCATAGCTTGTCCTTTCACATCATATTTACAAAGGAAACCGTCGTGTTTATTGAATTCGATACGGAAGTTTTCGCCTGAAACGATCAGGTAATTATAATCGTTTTCTTTGATAACAGGAATAACTGTTGCGATATTTACCTTTTCAACATTAGCCAGCTTCAATTCCTGAGCTTCATACGGACGGATCACCAATTGATTCTTAGCTACTGTATACCCGGCGGGAAGCATTGTTTCAGCCTTTTTCAGTTTGAACGCTACATTCAACAGCAGTTCCTTGCATTTACAAATACCTTCTGTATTGTAATTCAATTTGACTGACTTGGTTTGTTGCGGAGCAACTTCCAGGTCTTTGATCATTCCGGTCTGGACAACTTCACCGTTTGCCAGCAATTCCCATTCTGCATAGTAACCGCTCAAATCACGGAAGAAGTTTTCATTATACACATTCACTACGCCGTTGGCCAGATCAGAAGGTGTAACCCAGATTGACTGATAGATATGGCCTACTTCATGCATATGTGGATTCGGTTTACGATCAGGGCTGATCAAACCATTATCAAGGAAGTTGTTGTCTGTTGCATCATAACGGTTGAAGTCACCGCCATAACCATAAAACTCTACGCCATCCTTATTCTTCATACGCAATGACTGATCTACGAAGTCCCAGATGAAACCACCCTGGTATTTCGGATACTTGCGTACAAGATCCCAATACTCTTTAAATCCGCCTTGCGAGTTACCCATCGCATGTGCATATTCACATTGGATAAGCGGCTTGTCGATATTACCTTTGCAATATTCTTCGCATCTGTCATATCCCAGGTACATCGGGCAATAGATATCTGTAAACTCATTCGTACGGGCTTGTTCGTACTGAACGGCACGGCTCTTGTCTTCGTTCTTGATCCAGGTATAACAAGCTTCGAAGTTCGGTCCGAAACCGGCTTCATTACCCAACGACCAGAAGATGATAGCCGGATGGTTGAACCCACGCTGTACATTACGCTGGTTACGCTCCATATGTGCTTTGGCATACAGCGGATTCTTAGCCAGTGTTTCTTCACCATATCCCATACCGTGAGATTCCACATTGGCTTCAGCCACTACATAGATACCGTATTCATCACACAAGTCATACCACAGGTTTGCATCCGGATAGTGACAAGTACGAACGGCATTCAGATTATATTCTTTCATTATTTTGATATCCTGCAACATGCGTTCGCGTGATACCACATAACCGCCGTCCGGATCCATTTCGTGACGGTCTGCTCCCTTAAACAAGACAGGTTGTCCGTTTACCAGGATCTGACCACCTTTCAGTTCGATTTTACGGAAACCGACTTTTACAGGTATTGTTTCCAGTTCTTTACTACCATCTTTTAATGTAGCAACCAAAGTGTACAGGTTCGGTGTCTCAGCCGTCCACTTCAACGGATTGGCAACAGCCATATCGGCAGAAACTTTACCAGATCCTTTCAGTGTAGTTGTTGCAACCGAATTACCTTGTTTATCCAACAGTTTCACATCGACAACGCCGCTACCTTTCAGATTCAATGCAATATTCAATGTAGCATCTTTATACTGTGCATCCAGATCCGGAGTTACACGGATATCCTGGATATACTTCGGATTACGGGTATATAGATAACAATCGCGTCCTACTCCCGACAGACGCAGGAAGTCCTGGTCTTCCAGGTAAGTCCCGTCGCACCAGCGAAAAACCTGAAATGCGATCAGGTTCTTTCCGGGTTTCAAGTATTTGGTCAGATCGAATTCGGCTTCCAGTTTGCTGTCTTCACTATATCCTACATATTGTCCGTTCACCCACAGATACATATTGGAGGTCACAGAACCGAAGTGAGCGAAGATTTCTTTTCCTTTCCAGTCTGCCGGAATAATTATTTCCTTCCGGTATGAACCGACATGGTTATTTTCTACAGGAACTTCGGGAGGGTTGTTCTTAAACTGGTTTCTCCATGGATATCCTACATTTACATAGATCGGATCACCGAAACCGTTCAGTTCCCATACCCCCGGAACGGGCATATTCGCCCAACCTTTGTCGTTAAAGTTCACCTGGTAGAAATCAGTCGGACGGGCATCCGCATTCTGTACCCAGTTAAATTTCCAGGTTCCGTTCAAGGTCATAAAATTCCCTGATGATTCTTTGCATCCCTTCAACGCGGCATCCTCTGTCTCATACGCAAAATAATTGGTATGCATCGGAACACGGTTTACCTCATTAACGTTTGGATCCTTCCACTCATTCTTCTGAGCGAATGCTGTCATTCCGATTAAGGAACAACAGCAAGCTAGCATTTTTAATTTCATTTGATATTAGGTTTTCAATATATGTGTCTGATCAATCGACCCACTTCTGCCATTTTTGATTGTCATTGTAACCGGCTTCTACCATTGTTTCAATGAATTGCATACCTCTTACGCCATCGTATACAGTCGGGAAATCCAGGCATTCTTCACAAGGCTGTTCTCCTTTCTTAATACTCATTACAGTATGGGCGAAGTTTCTGTATATATTGGCAAATGCTTCGATGAAACCTTCCGGATGACCGCCCGGTGTACGGGTATTCATCTTGGCCGTATCGCTTATAAATCCGTTGTTTCCCATTCGGATCACTTCGGTCGGCTTGTCGGTCCATTTGGCAAACAAGGTGTTCGGTTCCTGTTGCTGCCACTCCAGACCACCTTTGTCTCCATAGATACGGATACGGATATTATTTTCTTCTCCGGCTGCAACCTGTGAAGCGGTCAGCGTACCTACTACCCCGTTCTCATAGCGCATGAAAGCGGCACCATCATCATCGATCGGACGTCCGGGCACAAAAGCATTCAGGTCGGCACAGACTTCCTGTACCTTAAGACCGGTTATATATTCACTCAAATGCCAGGCATGTGTACCGATATCCCCGATACAGCCGGCTTTGCCCGAGCGTTTAGGGTCCGTACGCCATCCGGCATTGTTCCCCCCCTGCAGTTCGATCCGGTCGGAAAGCCATCCTTGCAGGTATTCCACATACACACGGCGTAGTTTACCCAGGTCACCTCTGGCGATACGGGCTTTCGCTTCTTTCACGGCAGGATAAGCGGAATACACATGGGTAAGAGCCAGCACCAGCCCGGTTTCTTCTACTTTTTTCTGTAGTTGCTTCGCTTCTTCCAATGAGAAGGTCATCGGCTTGTCCACCACAACATGGAAGCCTCTTTCCAGAGCCATCATAGCCGGTTCGAAATGCCAGCGGTTAGGCGTTACGATCGTAACAAAATCCATCCGTTCGCCTTCCGGCAAAGTCATTTCGTGTTCGAACATTTCCTGATAAGTACTGTAAATACGATCTTCCGGGAGGAAATAAGAGAGTCCGGAACTTTTAGAAATTTCAGGGTCTACGCTGAAACATCCGCAAACTAATTCAATCTGATTGTCCATAAAGGCCGCACGACGATGGATAGCTCCAATAAAAGCATCGCTTCCACCACCTACCATACCCATTCTTAGCTTTCTGTTTTTCATGATAATACTATTTTACAAATTACGAATTGAGAGATTGCCCAAAGTTACAAAATGCTGTAATATGTACAATAAATTTCGTAATATTAATATTTGATATTGATCTATAAACAGCTATACCCCCACATCCTTTACCTATTCAATTGTATAATACATGGCACGCTGATACCACAGAGAACCTGCGCGATCAACGTGCCATAATAATTCAATACACCTCTATACCCTTATTTGAAACCCGGATTCTGCTCCAATGCCGGATTTCGTAATGTCTCCTCCAATTTGATAGGAGCAAAATACATTTTGTTATCCCATTTACGTTTCTCGATGTAGTTCAGATTGAGAACAGTCCAGGTATAGTTATAAACGTCTTCATCGTGTACATAAGGTAACGTTGCAGTCTTGCCTGGTTTCAGACGGCCTACAATAGTGACACCTGTCAATTTTTTACTGCCTGCTTCCGGAGCGATCATCCAACGACGCACATCATAATAACGGGATTCTTCATAAGCCAGTTCAACACGACGTTCCCGACGTAAAAACTCACGTAAGTCGTTCTGATTGAAAGTCTGTCCACGAACGGATAAAGTAGCCTTTGTATCCGGACGTCCGATACGTCCACGGAGTGCATCCAGATAAGTAGACGCTTCATCCAGCTTATTCAGTTCAATGCAGGCTTCAGCTGCAACCAAGTACATTTCGGCCAAACGAATATACGGCATCGGATTGGTCTGGAAATTATGTTCAGTCGCAGAAACAGTACCATCAATCAATTTCTTTTCCAAATAGCCCGTATACGTACCGTTCCAGTTTTCTATCTGCGACATACGGGTATCTACACCAACCATTCCGTTAAATGACTGTGTTTTGATCGGACTATTCTCGTCATCCACAGATTGTATGGCATCGATTTTTGAACCACCGCTACTTAATTCATAATAACCGAACTGCAAATTACCCAGCGGAGTGGCATCAAACACAGCACCATCGGCAGCTCTGGGACGCCCCCATTCTGCTCCGTCATAACCGATTGTCGCATAAAAACGAGGTTCACGGTTTGTATACGGATTTACAGTCGTTTCATCTCCTTCTTTTAGCAAAGTGTTTGGAAACGTTCCGTCTTCTGTTTCAAACGCCATGACCAAATCATGTGTAGGAGCAGTTCCAGCCCAGTTGTGGTAACCGTTCGGACCATGTAATAAGGCAACACGGTTGCGAACCCAGTTGTCAGCATTCTGATCTTTATTTACATACTGTTTTGCCCAGATCGTTTCATCATTGTTTGTGATAATGATTTTGTGGAAATTGTCTGCAATTTCCTTGATTGTACCTGCATTACAGTCAATCAACGAATAAGTGCCATGATTGATCACTTCTTTTGCCGCATCCAGAGCCTGTTGATACAAAGCTTGGCGATCGCCTTTATACTGGTTGCATTCCAACGTATTGACAGAGCGGTCCGCAAACAACGGGCTGGCGACGTGCAACAATACACGAGCCTTTAAAGCTTTGGCAGCCCCCTTCGTTGCACGCCCCAAGTTTGCACCGGTTTGTTCTTCCGGAAGCAAACTAACAGCCAGCTCTATATCCTTTAGGATAAAATCCATAACCTCAGCGACATTCGCACGCGACAAGCTCAGATCGGCAGCTTCTTCGATAGAGTACACCTTATCTACAATAGGTACCCCACCGAAGCCACGGAGAAGCTCCGTATAAATATATGCCCGGAGAAAATAAGTTTCCCCTTTCAAAACATTTAGGTCTACACCTGTTTTTTCAGGCACATTGTCGATATTCTCCAGTACCAGATTGGCCCGATAGATACCTTTGTATTGTTTACTCCATTTGAATGGACAGTCATCACGATCATAAGCAGCCAGATTACTGGGGGAAACGGTAGCTTCGTTTATATCACGACATCCATATACATGCGTAAAGAAAGCATCATCCGACCAGGCAGAAGTATTCACTTCTTGTGCGATGTCACATACATACGAGTAGACATCATTCACAACGCTTTTAGTCAAATCCGCATCCGCCCAAACGGCTGTTTCGTCATATTGGTCTTCCGGTGTCAGTTCCATAAAGTCCGAACATGAAGTGAGTGAAAATGTCAGTCCGGCTACTGCCGAAAGACAAATATATTTTAGTTTCGTCTTCATAATAATTACGTTTTAAAATGTTGCTTGAACTCCGAAGTTGATAATTTTTCTTAAGGGATAGCCACCGATACTACCATCACGTTGTTCCGGGTCGGCGTCCTTTACACCATCAATAGTAAACAAGTTACTACCATTCGCATAGAGGCGTAAATTTGAAATACCCGCTTTCTTCAATCCCTCGAAACGGAAAGTATAACCGAGTTCAGCATTTTTCAGGCGCAAATAATCAGCGTTTCTCAGGAAATATGTATTATCATTGTTAATCCAGTATTGGTTTTCACGATCCCATGCACGCGGACCTTCCGAGTTCGGATTCTCCGGTGTCCAACGCTTTTCGTAATCACTCTTTAGATAGTTTCCGACCAGACCAGACCAGGTTTCGATATAAACCTGAGCACCTGTTGCCCCTTGGAACAACAACATCACATCCCAACCTTTCCATTTAGCCGTCAGCGTCAGACCGGCTACGAATCGCGGCTCCTGGTTCTTGTCCGGACGAACACGATCCAAACCGTCGATTTTACCATCCCCGTTCATATCTTTAAAACGAATATCACCCGGAACTGTATTATCAGAGTATAATAGTCCCTTAGCCCTCGCCTCATCTATTTCAGCCTGGTTGCGGAAAATGCCATCCGCTACATAGTACAGCAAATTACGACTACCTACGGGTCTACCCGTCGAGAACTGATATTCAGGCACGTTCTGTACTTCATCCCAGAAAGTGATCTTGTTTTTTGCATAAGTCATATTCAAAGCAACCCCATATTCTACCTGACCGATCTTATCCTGCCAGCTGACTAAAGATTCGAAACCACGATTCTTCATTTCACCCAAGTTTTCACGAGGTAGAGTAATACCTGTGATTTCCGACAGGGATGCATTACGTGATATCAACATATTCGTACGTTTGTGATAGAAGATATCCGTTTCCCAACTTAAACGATTCTGCAAGAATTTAAGATCCAGCCCAACGTTGTAAGTTGTTCCTACCTCCCATGTGATATTCGGGTTTGGAGTACGGCTTGGATATAGACGTTTATTCTCAATTCCCCCAAATGTCGTACCGGCATTATTGAACGCATATGTCGTCAAATATTGAATAGAATGATCATAATTACCATCTGAGTCCACAAGAGCGTCATTACCGGTCTGCGAAACAGAACCACGTAACTTGAAGTAGTCTATGAAACGAATATTCTCCTTCCACCATCCCTCTTCAGAAGCACGCCATGCCAACGATACTCCAGGAAAGAAACCGTAACGTTCATCTTTAGGGAAACGGTAAGAACCGTCGACACGCCAAACGAACTCAAATAAATAACGTTCCAAATAGTTGTAAGACACACGACCGAAATAGTTCAAACGAGTTTCTTTCCAGGAGTAACCGTTTGCCATTTGTCCTTCTTCACCGCCAAGATTCAGTTCAGGTTTACTATCAGAGATAAAACCCTGGCGATAAGCTAAAGTCTCCTCATATTGTTTTTTTTACCCTTCCATACCGAACGTTACACCGAGAGTATGCTGTCCAAATGTGCGATTGTAGTCGATCAAACCGTTTAGCATCCAACCCAGTTGCTCGGTATGCTTACGCTCTAATGTCGGTGCATCGATCCACTGCTTGGAGGCATTCAATCCTTCACTGCTTTCGTTCACTCCGTCCCAAGAATACAAGTAAACCGGTTTTTGCATTTTTCTACGATTCATAAAATGGATATCATAAGAAGCATTACCACGTAACGTCAAGCCTTCAACCCAGGGTATTTTGACATTTACAGCCAAGTTGTTCTGGATATACTGGTTTTTATAATGGTCGAAACCTGCCAGATCCGTACTTGTTACGGCAGGATTATCACCACGTTCGATAGCCGGGCCGGGCTCGCCTGTCGGCCACCAGGCCGGTTGATCCGGACGGGTACGACGTGCACTACCGAAGATATCACCAGCTCCCTTGGCCGGATATTTGGTATCTTCCAAACGGGCAGTAGCTCCAATCTGGAAATCAACATACTGACTGGTTTTAACATCCAGGTTTGTACGCAAGCTATACTGGTCATAACGGTTAGCGGAGTTTTTATACAGACCGTCTTCGCCATTGGCTCCAAAGTTGACATAATACTTAACTTTATCCGTACCTCCGGATACACCTATATCAGCCCGATACAGAGGAGAAGCAGGTTTAACAATTTCACCAAACCAATCTGTATCCGGATATTTCCATGGATCAGCGTGTGTACGGAAGCCTTCGATTTGTTCATCAGAGAAAGAACCCGGAAGCACTTCGTTCAGCATTGTAGCATATTCATAGGAGTTCGTCATCTTTGGTAAGCGAGTCGGTTTCGAGAAACCGGCACTTGCATTGAATGAAACAACCGGCTTACCTTCCTTTCCACGCTTTGTCGTAATCAAAACGACCCCATTAGCAGCACGAGCACCATAAATAGCGGCAGCGGCATCTTTCAAAACTGAAATAGATTCGATTTCAGTCGGATTCAAACGGTTCATACCTCCATCACGATCAGGCACACCATCGATTACAACTAACGGATCATTACTACCAAGAGAGTTAGTACCACGTATACGGATTGTTGTTCCACCACCGCCCGGTTCATCTGCTGTTTGAAAGCCGATGACCCCAGGCATACGACCGACCATACCGTTTGACAAGTTGGTCGTCGGAGACGCTTTCAGCTCCTCCCCCGATACACTGGCGACAGCACCTGTAACCGTTACCTTTTTCTGTACTCCATAACCTACTACTACAACCTCGTCCAGTTTCTGAGTGTCCTCTTTTAATGTTACATTGATCGATGATTGAGTACCTACCGCAATCTCCTGCGTCTGGTAGCCGATATAAGAAAAGACAAGTGTAGCATTAGCCGGTACTTCCAGTTGATATTTACCATCCATATCGGTTATAATACCGATCGTAGTTCCTTTTACAGAAACATTTACACCAATAAGGGGATCACCTGAGGCGTCGATAACAGTTCCCCTGATATTTTTCTGTTGAGCAAATACAGTCGTCGTACATAATGCAAAAAGCAATAAGGTTAACATTCTGAGTAAATTGCTTTTAGCACGACATTTTTCTAAATGTACATCTAAAATAGATTCTTTCATTTTTGTCTGTTATTAAATGAATATAAGGTTAAAAAACACAATGGATACTATTACATATCCGATTCTAAACATTGGATTTAAAAATTCATAATCATAGGCAATCAATATTAAAATGAATAGTAGTGAATTATAAAAACTTAGATTTTGTCTTCCCCATAACTTAACAAAGTGCAATCTTTATTACGGAGATACCACAAGAACAATTTTAACAAGCTATACAATCAAAGATAATTGGCCCGTTCATTCCAATATCGGAAAATCTATTTTTCCGATAATCACAACACATTATATATCAATATCATATTCAAATAAATTTGGTTAACAATTAGACTTAATAGCGAAATGTTTCAAAAAGGGAACAAACAGTCTATTAAGAGAATTAAGAATATCACAACGGCAAAGATATTGCATTTTGTTATATTAGCAAATAAAAGTGCAATTTTTTATTACAGAGATCGCTTATTTATTCAAACCACAAATGTTAAATTGCCCACATGAACGATATATTAAGAAATATAGACGCAATTCGCAGGAATAAAGGGTATTCCCAAGAATATCTAGCCAGTCAGATTGGAATAAAACAGGCTGGCTTCAGTCTTATCATGTCCGGTGAACGGGAGTTAAAGTATAATACATTATTACAAATTGCAAATGCTTTGCAAGAATCAGTAATAGATATTATTGCATATCATGAAAAATACGTCTTGAGTAGAGACAATAATATATCAGCAAAAACTGTCTTACAAATCAAGTTAGACAACGACAAAAAAGAGCAAGTATTAAAAATCGTCTTCGGAGATCAAGCGACAGAGTTATTAAAAGGAAAGTAGTCTTTATTCTTCCGGAAAATAAAAATAGTCAGAATCGACCTCTCGAATAAGAAAGCCGACTCTGACTATTTATAGATCACATTTCGTAATCCTTTATATAAAAGTAGAACAATTAAGTTACGGATATTAATTATTTTACCGGAGTTAATCCCATCTTTGCCGCCCGTTCCAACATAAACTGTTTGGCTGCCTCGTATTCATTGGGTATTACACCATCCAGGATTGCATTTTTGATGGCTTCTTTTAACACTCCTACAGGTTGAGAAGGAGGAAGGGCAAATGTTTCCATAATCTCCTCACCGGAAACAGGAGGCTGAAAATTCCGCACCCGGTCTTTTTCTTCTATTTCAGCCAGCTTTTCACGAACCAAACGGAAGTTATTGAGAAAACGACGCACTTTCTCCGGGTTCTTACTGGTTATATCTGCTTCGCATAGCTTCATCAAATCGTCTATGTCGTCTCCGGCATCGAAAAGAAGACGGCGGATAGCCGAGTCCGTCACCTCGTCATCAGCCAACGCAATGGGACGCATATGCAGAGTCACCATTTTCTGGACATATTTCATCTTTTCGTTCATCGGTAGCTTCATACGACGGAAAATTCCCGGCAGCATACGCTCACCGATAAAATTATGGTTATGGAACGTCCAGCCCAAACGAGGATCAAAACGTTTGGTGGCCGGCTTCCCTATATCATGAAAGATTGCACTCCAACGAAGCCACAAATTATCTGTTGTTTTGCTCAGACGGTCTAATACCATTAATGTATGAGCAAAATTATCCTTATGTCCGATCCCTTCTTTCGTTTCTGCGCCTTTCAGTGCACATAATTCAGGGAATATCAGTTGTAGTAATCCGCTTTTATCCAAAAGTTCAAAACCGACAGAAGGCTTGGGGGAAAGTACAATCTTATTCAACTCATCCACAATCCGTTCCTTAGATATAATGGAGATTCGTTCCTTGTTACGCTCGATCGCATCGAACGTGTCGGGATGGATAAAGAAGCCTAGTTGAGATGCAAAACGGACAGCACGCATCATACGCAGCGGATCATCGCTGAAGGTTATATCCGGATCGAGCGGCGTACGGATAATCAGATTATCCATATCATCCAAACCTCCGAAAGGATCCACCAGTTCTCCATAACGGTCTTTATTCAGGCACAAAGCCAACGCATTGATCGTAAAATCGCGCCGGTTCTGGTCGTCTTCAAGCGTACCGTCTTCCACGATTGGTTTCCGACTGTCATGGCTGTAAGATTCTTTCCGGGCACCGACAAACTCAATCTCCAGGTCACCGGATTTTACCTGTGCCGTTCCAAAGTTTTTGAACACGGATAAATGTGTCTTTTTACCCAACTTATTAGCTACTGCTTTTGCTAATTCTATTCCGCTGCCTACTGCAACTACATCTATATCTTTTGAAGGACGGTATAAAAAAATATCCCTGACGTAACCACCAATCACGTAAGCTTCAACACCTAACTCGTCTGCAGCCTCTGATATTATGTGGAACGGCTTAGCCGATATATGATTTAAAATATCTTCCTGATCTATATACATTCGCTTTATTTATCTCACTGATTGAGACTGCAAAGATAAAAAATATATCTTTGCAGACAGAACGAATAAGCTAAACAACATGAAGAAGTCAGCAATATGTATCGCATTTGCCGCCATTACCCTGGCTGCATGCAACCAAACGGAGAAAGAGGCACAAGCCCGACTGGATAATGCGAGAAGCATGTACGAAAGAAATGAATTCTTCGCTGCAAAAAGCGAAATAGACAGTCTGCGTGCTCTCTACCCAAAAGAATACAAGGTTTTGAAAGAAGGTCTGGCCCTGATGCGCCAGGTTGAATTAAAAGAGGCGGAACGGACTATTGCATTTTGTGACAGCTTGCTCCCTATTAAAATAGAAGAAGCCGAGACTTTGAAAAAAGGATTCGCTTTCGAAAAAGATAGTGTCTACGAAGAAATCGGGAATTATATCTGGAAACAACAGACGATAGAACGGAACGTTCAACGTTGTTATATCCGTAGCGGAGTTAATGAAAAAGGCGAAATCTATCTTGCCAGCGTTTTCTATGGCGGTACACCGATCAATCATACAGGATTAAAAGTCAGTACGCCGGACGGTCAGTTTGCCGAAACTGCTTCGATTGCTTACGACGGTGGAGTAAATTACCGTTTCAAGGATCTGGGAAAGACAACCGAGGTTGTTACTTATAAAGGTGAAAAAGGTCTTGATGCTGCCAAGTTTATCGCCACAAACGTAAAAGAACGTATCAAAGCAGAATATACAGGTGGTAAACCTTATACATTATATATTGCAGATGGCGACAAAAAAGCGATCGCAGCAACTTATGATCTGGCAATAGTATTAAGCGATCTGGAAAATCTGATAAAAGAAAAGGATAAATCGACAAACAGAATCGCTTATCTGAAGAATAAACTGGAGAGTAACACGGAAAATTAAAGATTTATCATAATCCCATAAAAAGGGGCTGTCTAAAAAGTATTTTTGACTCTTCTCCAGGACAAATGAGTGACTTTTTAGACAACCCCTTTAGCTTAATCTCGTCATTATCGATTTTGCGTCAATCGGATCGGATCGTCATATTTCTCCTGCAATCGGAGCAATTCCTGTTTCATATCCTTTACAACCTGTTCATATTCCTTTTGACTATACACATTATTCATTTCATGAGGATCATTCTGTAAATCGAACAACTCCCAGCTATCGATATCATTATAGAAATGGATCAGCTTATAACGGTCGGTACGCACACCATAATGCCGTTTAACCATATGTTCCGCCGGATATTCATAGAAATGATAATACATGGAAGTCCGCCAATCCTCCGGATTCTCCCCTTTCAGCAAAGGCAACAGCGATTCGCCCTGTATGTCAGCAGGAATTTCAGCACCGGCCAATTCCAGGAATGTAGGAGCATAATCGATATTCTGAACCATTTGCGAAATATCTCCCCGCTTATCAAAACCGGCAGGTAAACACATTATCAGAGGGGTATGCATAGACTCCTCGTACATAAAACGTTTATCGAACCAACCATGTTCGCCCATATAGAACCCCTGATCGGAAGTATAGACCACCAGCGTATTCTCCAACAGGTTATTTTCTTTCAGATAATCCAGTACGCGGCCAACGTTATCATCCAACGACTTAACGGTCTTGGCATAATCACGCATATACCGCTGATATTTCCATTCAGCCAGCTCCTTGCCTTTCAGATTCCTGGCATAAAAGTCTTTTATGATCGGATCGTAGAAATTATCCCAAACGGCTTTCTGTTCCGCATCCATACGTCCGTAAAACTTTTCATATAAGCTTTTCAGGCGGCTATCCTTATCCGTACGCAGCATTTTCAGATCGTAGATAAGATCCATATCCTTGATTACGCTCATTTCCTGTGTAGCCGCAGCCAGACGCCCTTCATAGGTATCGTAATAATTATCAGGCAACTGGAAAGTCTTGTCCTCATACAGACCCAAGTTGCAGGTATCAGCCATCCAGTTACGATGGATCGCCTTATGATGAATAAACAGGCAGAATGGTTTGCCCGTATCCCGTTTGTTCTGCATCCAGTCGATGCTCATATCCGTGATGATATTCGTCACATATCCCTGTTTACGAATCGTATCGTTATCAGAGGTTATAAAATCCGGATTATAATAATCCCCCTGTCCCGGCAGAATTTCCCAAAAATCAAATCCGGTCGGCAGGCTTTCCAGGTGCCACTTTCCTACGATCGCCGTCTGATAGCCGGCTTTCTGCAGCAGTTTGGGCATAGTCTGCTGCGAACTGTCAAAAACACAATTCGTATTATCGGTAAAACCATTTTTATGACTGAATTTTCCTGTCACCATACATGCACGGCTCGGACCGCTTAACGAATTGGTGACAAAACTGTTGGTAAACCTTACGCCATCCTGAGCGATCCTGTCCAGGTTCGGTGTGCGGATATAACGGGTATCATAGCAACTCATCATCTGTGCCGTATGATCATCCGTCATAATATAGACAATATTATAAGGCTTTTTTACATCTTCCTTTTCTTTTTTCTGGGAACAGGAAGTCACAGATAGCAAAGCCGCAGTACCCGTTAATGAATAGAGTAAACCTGATTTCATATCGCTGACGTTTGAAAAATTAATAATTCGAATAAGCAAAGCGAGGCACAGACTTACTGCGCCTCACTTTTTTAATACAATTCCTGGTAAACGGACTAATACCTATGCGTTATTTAATACCCGAAATTGTTATCTGAGAAATTTATAGCTGAGTTTGTGTCGATCTCATTTTTTGGTATAGGCAACAATAGATTCTTTTTCAGGAAATCTTCACTCAAATCACCATTGTTGAAAATACGATCCCTGAAATTATTCACTCCTGTCGATGTATTTGAGACATGCAATAATACCAATTCATGGTGATTATTCAGTTCCAATGCCTTTTTAAGCATTTCCGTTCCGCGTGCTCGTACGATCTGATACATCCCCGGTTCGCCGGCAAACTCCATAATACGTTCAAAATAGATTTTTTCCTTAACCTGTTCTTTCGTCAGAGAAGCACTCCAACGTGCCGGTTGATCGGAAGGCTCACTACCCGACTGACGTGCACGTGCCAATACTTCATCTGCCAGGTCGATCGCTTTATTTTTATCTCCCAGTTCATTATAGACATCAGCCATCATCAGCAGCATATCGGCATAACGATATACAAAAATATTTTTATGGCTGTTTTGAGCTGAAACAACCAGATCGATAGGCTTTTTGAAATAAGGCCATCCCTGATTATCAGCCGTATTCTCCATATATTTTTTGATCAGTTCATCCATTCCCGCATACTTGCCGGAGCCTAATACGGATGCGCTCGGGTTCGTCGGATCAGGCAATTGGTCGTAAGGAATTTCAGCAACCAACAACTTCGATTTATTCCATCCTTCCGGAGTTTCTTTTGAATCGTACGTTACCAACGGATAAGCATAAGTTGTGTCGCGAGCAGAAGAAACAGGTTCTACCTGGGTCGCCACCTGTCCGTTAGCCGTATAATTTCTCCACTTTGACTGGAAAGTAGCATCTAAACGGGGATCACCGGGATAAGTACCTCTGAAATAATCGTATAAAACCTTCGAAGCACGTATACGGCTCCATGACTTACCGGCAGTCGAGTTGGTCGGCGCAAAAAGCCAGCTACCACGATTACGACTGGTTGCCCCCGCACTTGAATAATTCAACTGAAAAATAGACTCTTTCGAACCCGTTACATTGTTAACGAATAAATCAGCGAATTTAGGTTGCAAACCATACACACCTTTATTATATACCTCGTCGAAACAAGCCTTCGCCTTTTCCCAACTGGCTTGGTCGCCCTGGCAAGCCTGCGTATAATACAATTTACCTAAAAAAGCTTTGGCTGCCCATTTGGAAGCAAACCCATCATTGGCTTTCTCCGGCAGATCGTTAAAAGCATCCACCCAATCCTGTTCCACCTGTGCCAGGATAGTCGCTTTTTCCACACGCGGCAATGCTACCGCGTCGGATGCAGAAGGAGTTGTTTTAAAAGGCGCATCTCCCCAGATAGTTACGACATTGAAATAAGCCAATGCACGCAGAAATTTAGCTTCTGCAACCATCGTCTGTTTGACGCTCTCCTCCAAAGGGCTCCCTTCGATATTGGCAATAAAAGCATTCGCTTCACCGATCACCTTGTACATACCCGACCAAGCCATATTGATAAGGGTCGAGGCCGGAATAGCACGCAAAGAGGTATAATCATCCTGGTCGTTACCGTTTGTCTGGAACCATCCAAAGCCGGAAGCCGACACCATCAACTCCTGCCAGGCTTGTCCGTATCCATTGTCATTCGCCATATAGCCATAACATCCTTGCAAGGCCATTTGTGCGCTTTCCTTTGTTTCAAAAGCAGTCTTTGTGTTGATACTGTATTGAGGATCTTCATCCAGCCAGGAATTACATGCTGAAAAAGAAAGAGTACCCGCACATAACAATATATATTTTAACGTTTTCATTTTATAGCAGATTATTAAAATTAGAATGTGACATTTAAACCGAATACATAAGAGCGGGCATTGGGATACGGGCTCATATCGATACCCGGACGCAAACCGTCGAAAGCAAAGCTATTCACTTCGGGATCGTATCCGCTATAACTTGTAATTACAAATGCATTCTTTAAAGAAGCGAATACACTGATATTTTCAAAACCGATCTTATTGGTCCAGAGTTTCGGAAGGATATAGTTTACCGTAATGTCAGAGCAACGCAAATAGCTGGCATCTTCTACATAACGGTCCATTACTACACCATTCGGCATCAGATAAGTGGAGCTCGGGTAAAGATTTGAATGATTCTCAGCAGTCCAGGCATTCAGGAAAGCCTCCTTTGTAATATTTCCTGAATTTGTGGACGGTGTCATATTATAACGAATATTCGTATTCAAACGATCAGCGCCATATACCCCATTAAATGAAGCAGAGAAAGAAAGACTTTTCCAGGTAACACGTGTCTGGAAACCATAAGTAAAATCAGGATTCGGATCACCGATAATTGTCTTATCGTTTTCATCGATCACGCCATCGCCATTCATATCCACATATTTTACAGCGCCGGCATGAGGGAATGTACTTCCTGAACTGGGATCTTTAGTATAATATTTTGCACTTCCGTCAGTAGCCGTATATTTCACCCCTTTACCATCAGCCAGATCTGCTTCTTGTACGATACCATCTGTTTTATATCCAAAGAAAAGTCCGGGAGCCCGATCGACCAGGAAGATGTTTGCAACACCGAAATGGTCGCCAATCGTATTTCCTAAATATCCTCTAACCTGTTTCAGGTCACCAAAATCAGCAGGATCGAAACCTAAATCACCGATGGTCGACTTGTTGAATCCAATATTTGCACCGATATTCCAACTCCAGTCTTTCATATGGATAATTTCACCATTCAAAGAAACTTCAAGCCCCTTATTCGATAATGACCCCTGATTCAACATCACGCTGCCAAAACCGCTGGAAGCCGGCAAAGTTCTGGAAATCAACAAATCGCTTGTTTTCTTATGATACAAGTCAACCGTACCGGTCAGGCGTGAACGGAAGAAACCGAAATCAATACCGGCATTCCATGAAGTAGTCCGCTCCCATTGTAAACCGTCATTTTGCAGCTTGTCTACCCCCAAGGCCAACAGGCGGTCGCCTTTTGCTGTCGCATATTCAATCAGACGTCCATAATCCGAGAAAGTAGAATAAGGATCGATACTTTGGTTACCGGTTTGTCCGTAACCAACACGAAGCTTCATTTGATCCAGCCATTCCGAATTTTTCAAAAAATCTTCCTGTTCCATTCTCCAGGCTAATGATGCAGAAGGGAAATAGGACCAACGTTTGCCTTCACGGAATTTACTAGAGCCATCCGCACGGATAGATGCCGTCAACAAATATTTTTCGTAGAAATTGAAGTTCACACGCCCTAGATAAGACAATAACTGAAAGTCATTTTGAATAGGCTGCTGATTATCCACTTTCGAAGCCAGTTGCAATCCTTTTGTACGTAAACTTTTAATTTCGAAGTCTGTTGCTTTTGTATTCTTAACTACGTTCCCGTAATCATCGTATGTAATACCGACTGTAGCCCCGAAAGTTATATCTTTACCTATATTCGAATTCCAGTTTAACAGGTTTTCGATCGAATAGTTATTTTTATCCGTATTGCTCAAAGACAAGATACCATTGTCGTTTGCACCCAACGTCAATTGAGTACCCCACCAACGTGAACGGTCATTCATATTCAGGTTACCTCCTAAGCGAAGATTATAACTCAAATGTTCGATAATATTCCAGGATAGATCCAATCCCATCTTAAAGGTCTTATCGTTTGTGATATCATCATAATCGTCTCTCCAACTGAATACCGTTGTTTTCAGGTCAGGGCTAGTCAACATATTCGGATCGTCATCCGGTACCTGATAAGGAGAATAGTCTAATGCAGTACGTGAAATAGAACTGGTCGCACCACCGATCGTGTTACCGCCGGCCATCATGTCATTCTGCCGCAAAGAACCGTTCAACGTCAGATTCAGCTTAACCGTTTTCGAAAGGTCGGCTGTCAGGTTCGTGCGCAAGTCACCTTGTTTGACTCCGGTTCCGACTGTGATACCATTAATATCCTTAAAACTGGCAGAAACATAATATTGAATCTTATCGGAACCACCACTCACCGATGCGGAATAATTCTGGGAGAAAGCAGACTGGTAAATTTCCTTCTGCCAGTTACGATACTCCAGCACCCGGTAGTTCTCAGGATTGTTAGGATCTGCCAGATAAGTACTTACATTATCCCCGAACACATACCGTACCTGTCCGTCTACCAGATAGAACTGACGTGATTTTTCATCTTTCTTGGAGTTTTGATACAACGCGTTTTGCTCTAATGACATCATATCATACAAGTTGCGGGCATTCGCTACCGTAAAGTTTGCCGTCACATTTACCTTCGGTTTTCCCATCGAACCTTTCTTCGTTGTAATAAGAATAACACCATTGGCACCACGTGAACCGTAGATTGCCGTTGCCGAAGCATCTTTTAAAACAGTGATGTTTTCGATATCGGCCGGATTCAAAGAAGACAACGGATCTTGTGCAATCTGAAAATCACCACCTACAGCAGAAGATGCAAAATCACCGGTAGAAGCTTGCGGCACATTGTCTATCACATACAACGGCTGGTTATCTCCACGCAGAGAGTTTGCACCACGGATCGTTACAGAAGCTGCCGCTCCCGGAGCAGAAACAGACGAAGTCACATTCAAACCTGCCACCTTGCCTTGTAACAAATTGTCAAGCGAACTGGCCTTGGCAGCATCGTTGGCATCCGGACGTAAAGTAGTCAACGCACCTGTTAAATCACTTTTACGTGTACTACCGTAAGCTACGACTACAACTTCGTCCAGATTTTGAGTGTCGTCTTTCAGTTTTACAGTAAGTTTAGTCTGATTGCCCACAGGGACTTCCTGTGTTGCATAACCGATAAAAGAAAAAATCAGTATTGATTTTGCATTCGGAACAGTAATATTAAAATTACCATCTGCATCCGTCACGGTTCCCGACATAGTACCTTTGATTTGCACATTTACTCCGGGAACACTTTCGTTAAAGTCATCCAGAACTTTACCGCTTATATTCTTTTCCTGCCCCATTGCAGATAATGAGAAAAAGAAAAGAAAGCATGCGAGAAAAACTTTCCATAGGTTTTTCATAAAACTAAATTTAAATTGATACTAAAAATTAATTATTCTTTTTGTTTTCAAAGTATGGTCACAAATGTATGGAACAAAGGATATTACCCACGTTCGATAATTCTTTTGATTCATCCAAAAATTTCCATTTCGTATACAATCAGCATATATTGGACATTTTCAGACCTTTTGTGGACAATATTGGATTCGTAATATATCCTGTTTATTAACAAACCGGTTAAGATTTCATGATTACAGCGAATGTTAACAACCGATTTTAACGGTCTTATTGCTTGCTTATTATTGTATAAGAAACTAAATTTGTATCTGATCAGAAAAAATCTAACAAATGAAAACACCATTGTCTTTCACACTAGTAAATATACTTCTGCTCTCTTTTATTTTTTGCCTGCCGGTAAAGGCCAGCCATTATTATTTCAAACAGATCTCGTTGAAAGAGGGACTTCCTTCCACTGTTAAAAACATTTTCACAGACTCTAACGGGATTGTGTGGATAGGGACAAAAAACGGGTTGGCCAGATTCGACGGATATGAACTGCAAAAATACCGGCACGAACAAAACAACCCGCTATCACTTCCTGACGACCCTATCGTACGTATCGTCGAAGATAAACTGTATAATATCTGGATACTCACCGAAAAAGGGATGGCGCTTTATATGCCGGACACAGACAATTTCGTCACAATGAAAGACAAAAACGGAAGCAATATTATTGCACATTCCGTCTGCGAACAACCAGACGGAATGCTATTTGGTTGCCGCAACCAAATATATAAATATGATTATCAAACCCGGGAATTGTCCTTATCGCTGAATTTCAACTACCGGGATGGCTATCCTATATTGTCGCTCTATGTATGGGATAAAAACACATATCTATGCTCCAATCGGTGGAAAGGACTTGTCTTGGTAGACAGACACACCGGCAAAACCTCTCCCACCCCTTTCAATTGCGGAGACGAGATTATATCCATGCTCATCGACTCCCGGGAAAGAATATGGATATCCCCTTATAATCAGGGGATACGCTGCTTCGACCGCAGCGGCAAGCTACTAGAAGAATATACAACTGCCAATTCCGGTCTGAACAACAATGTCATCTTATGCATGAGTGAAAGAGATTCGCAAATATGGGCCGGAACAGACGGAGGAGGTATCAACATCATCGATCCCGAAAAAAAAGAGATCCATATCCTGGAGCATATTTCCGGAGATAATTATTCATTGCCAGTCAATTCGGTTCTTAGCCTTTACAAAGACAACTATAATAATATGTGGGCTGGAACTATCCGCGACGGTCTGATCAATATCCGCGAAGTGTATATGAAAACCTATACACACTCCCTTTTGGGAAATGAGAACGGGATAAGTGACAATACGGTACTGAGTCTCCATCAGGAACCTTCAGGCATCGTTTGGGTAGGAACAGATGGCGGAGGAATTAATAAATTCAATCCATCCACCGAGAAGTTCAAACATTTCTCCAATACATGGGGAGATAAAATAGCCTCTATTACCGGTTTTTCAGACAGCGAACTATTAATTACCATATTCAACCGGGGAGTATTCCGCTTCAACAAACAAACATCCGCCCTTAATCGGGTCTTGATCGTCAACGACAGCATCGATCATTCACTGTGCCATACCGGAAAGGCGGTCAACGTATACCGGAACACACCTGAAACCATCCTGTTTCTGGGAAATCCCAATATCTATACCTATACGGTCTCATCCGGCCATTTCGAAGAGGTAGAAAAAGAGTTTGATGAACAAATTACCGGGGCGCTCCTCCCCATCCACCATAATCCTTATCTAACTTATATGAATGACTTCTACAGCATTTATGAGTTCAACCACCGGACCAACAAGCTCTCCCGGATTTACAAATGCCCGGAGGATAATCATATCAATGTCGTTTCGCGCGACCAGTACGGTACTTTCTGGATCGGCACCAACTACGGACTGATCAGCCACAACCCGATCATCCAACAATCACAAAATATAAAAACAAGCCTGTTCAGCGGTATCAACTCCATCATCTGCGACCAGCAGGACAAAGTATGGATAGGGGCCGACGGAATGGTATTCACTTATTTGATTAAGGAACAGAAATTTATCCTTTTCGGAGAATCGGATGGCATACAACCCAATGAATACCTGAACAAACCCCGGTTAATCGGACAAGACGGTTCGGTTTATATGGGCGGGATCAAAGGGTTGCTGGCAATTGACAAAGACATTCCTCTCGGTACGGACGAAATACCGGAATTACGTCTAAAAGATATCATTATCAATGGGGAACCGGCTAACGCAGAGATTAATGAGCGACAAGCAGGAATCTCCGTCCCCTGGAATAATAAATCGATCGTGATAAAGGTTCAATCGCAGGAAAAAGATATTTTCCGTAAGAAGATATACCGTTATACAATCAAAGGAGCGAACGACCAACAGATAGACTCATACAAACCGGAACTGATCATACGCTCTTTACCTCCCGGCAACTACAATCTATCCGCTTCGTGCAGTAAGAAAGACGGGGACTGGACTTCTCCCCAAAGCCTGCTTTCCATCAGGGTAATGCCTCCCTGGTATAAAACCTGGTGGTTCATCCTATCCTGCCTGATCGCAATATCCGGCCTTCTGGCGTGGCTTTTCTTTTCAGCAATCCGAAAGAAGGAATACGAACTGAAATGGGCGATGAAGGAACACGAGCAAAAAGTGTATGAAGAAAAAGTCCGTTTCCTTATCAATATCAGTCACGAACTACGTACGCCGCTGACTTTGATACATGCGCCGCTGAAACGTATCTTGCAGGCATTACCCGAAACCGACGTTCATTTCCAGCCGCTGAAAAGTGTTTATCACCAGGCGCAACGAATGAAGAACCTGATCAATACCGTACTAGATGTCCGGAAAATGGAGGTCGGGGAAAATAAATTACAGATAAAAAAGCATCCGCTTAATAAATGGATACATTCTGTTTCAGAAGACTTTATTACAGAATGTAATGAAAAACAGATCCGATTGGTTTATCTGCTGGATGAAGAAGTCGGGGAAGTGCCTTTCGACGAACATAAATGTGAGATCATCCTCACCAATTTATTAATAAATGCCGTAAAATATAGTCCGGATAATACGGAAATTATCGTTTCGTCCGGGCGATGTGACGATAACAGGAAAGTGAGGATCACTGTAACCGACCAGGGATGCGGACTGAAAAATGTGGATATGACCAAATTATTCACCCGCTTCTACCAGGTGAACAACGAGCAAGGAGGTTCCGGTATCGGACTGTCTTATTCCAGAATCCTGGCGGAACTTCATGGTGGCCGCCTAGAAGCGAAAGACAGAGACGACCAAAGCGGAGCTATCTTTTTCTTCGAACTGCCGGTAGAGCAGGATGTCATAAGCGAAACCTACCAACCCAAACCGTACCTAAACGAGCTTATCGCCGGTTATGAAGAGAATGATAACAGCGAAAAACCGGTGAGCATCCGGACGACGGACAATTACACGCTGCTTCTGGCAGAGGACAACACGGAACTAATCAATTTCCTGAAAGAGACTTTACGCGATCAATTCAAACAGATCTATACTGCAACGAACGGGAAGAATGCTCTTCAGATCGTCAAAGACAAGCAACCGGATATCCTGGTCAGCGACATTATGATGCCCCAGATGGATGGTTATGAGTTGTGTAAAGCGATCAAAGAAGATATAGAGATCAGCCATATTCCGGTTATACTTCTTACAGCTCGTGACGATGAGAAAAGCCGTTCGCTGGGTTATAAGAATGGAGCCGACGGTTATTTAGTCAAACCTTTCGACATGGATACGCTTCAGGAACGCATCCGCAGTTTGTTGATTAATCGGGAACACATAAAGAACAGGTATCTGAAAGCCGGATTTATTCCTCAACCGCAAGAAACGACTTTCAGTAATACGGATGAACAGTTCCTGCTTAAACTCAATAGGGTGATCACCGACAACCTGACGAATCCTTCCCTTGACGTGCCTTTGCTTTGCAAAGAAATCGGTATGAGCCGTTCTTCGCTGTACAATAAAATGAAAGCGATAACCAATATGGGCATAGCGGATTATATCAATAAACTAAGGATGGAAAAGGCAATCAACTTGCTGGCTACAACGGAGATGAATATAACAGAGATAACAACAGAGGTTGGATTCTCTACAGCCCGTTATTTCAGTACGGCTTTCAAGCAGTACACAGGCAGTACACCTACACAATATAAAGAGAATATCAAAAACGAATAAATAAAAAAATAGCGGATGAAAAATCATCCGCTATTTTTTTATTTATCAGGTAATTCTTACTTAACAATTACTTTATAAGCCTGGTCACCTTCTACAGATACAATCACAACACCTCTTGTTGTCGGAACTGTAACATAGTCAGATGAAACAACACGTGTAGCGATTGTCTGGCCCAGGATGTTCGACACTGTGATCTTCTTTCCATGTGCATTACGGATACTGAATTCACCAACACCACCAATTACCTTAACTGTATTAGGAGCTTCGATTTCTTCGTTGGCAACAGGAGCAGGAGCAGTTTCAACAGAGAACTCAACACCGTCTTTTGTCATAACTACAACGTTATTTATGATACCTACATATGGTGCACTTTTTTCAGTACTATTTAACTCCTTCTGATTTTCTAGCAGATAGTTACCGCTTTCTGTCACTTTTAATGCAAACAAAGCAGGATTGTTAGCATTATCCTTCATTGTTTCAATTGTATCGTTTTTAATAAAGTGAACACGATAATTCTTATCTGCAGATGTATCAACTAATGAAGAATCGCGGCCAGAAACCATATAAAAATAATGTCTACTAGCATTCGGATCACCATCAACAGCCAATGAAGTCATAATAAAATACAACGGTTTCTCAGCAGTAGAAGCCTTTGATTTACTCAACCACAAGCTAAAGTTGTCCTTTTCATAAGTTGATTTCAAGATATCCTGTCCTTCCTGCTTTGCTTCTGCAAAACGGCTGAACGGATTCATTGTTAATGACTTCAGATCTGAAGTAAATCGTTTGTTACCAGAATCAAATGTGCCGTATTCAGGTGCATCCATTTCAACGAAATTGAAATACGCCGGAGTTTCTGACAGAACCATGTTTGAAGAAGCTAAATCAGCTGAAATATATTTATTTGCTGTAACATTTTCACCAGATACAACTTTCATATCATATTTACCACCATTCGTACTTGTATTAAAACGGAACACAATGGCATCCTTAGGCTCTGTAGAAATCTTCAAGCATTTTTTATCTTTATCATATGCTACATATTTATTGCTAAACTGAGATTTCAATTTGTAAGTAACTACAGAAACAGTATCATTTAATTTTTGTGCTCCTTCCTTCAAACTAACTCCTACAGAATCTAATTTAAAGAGAACAGCATCTTTAGCATCACCTGTTGTAACCTTCAGTAAAGAATCAGAAGTAAAAGTATATGAATTACTTGTTTCTGCACCTGCAGGAAGCAAATTCAAAACATAACCATTATTTGCTAAATCTTCTTTTGAAAAATGAAGAGAACCCAAATACTTATCATCTAAATTTACTTTCTGAGGTTCAACGGTAATAGAATCTGCACTGCCACCGAATGTAAAAGTATTAGCTATTCCCTGAACAGCGAAAACTTCACCTTTCAGCAATATAGATGTATTACTTTTACGATCTACAATGCTATACATTCCATTATCTTCTTTTATATACCACTGTCCTTCAAGCTGATTGACAGAAGGAGTACCGGCCATTACCTTTATTTTCCGTTCGCTTTCATCATAAGACGATATATATTTTCCACCCATAGCTCCCTTACTGGCGCTCTTCAGAAAATAGACACCCGTACCACCGGAAATTTCTGCCGGAACACCCCGGCTAGCCGTAATGAATGGGTGAATATCATCTACGCCTCCAATTGTCAACACTTTCTTTGTCCCCAACTGAGCATAAACAACATGCTTTGCAGCTTCTGCTTCCTTCGCATTCTCCATTGCAGGAACACTCTTAACGATCATTGTCAACGAATCATTCTTCAAATCTGCCGTAAACTTAAATAGTTTAGCATCTTTGTTCGGCTTAATTGTCGTGCGTATGGAATCTAATGAAAAACTATTCCCGGCTCCTTCTACTGTCAATGTGTCTACACCTAAGAATTTCTTTACCCCATCGGCATACGCTTCATCTCCTTTTTCCTGCAACATGAAGTAGTCATCGTCAATGTCTTTACCGTCATACTTCGTTACGGCAATCAAATCCTTTCCACTGAAAATATCACCTTCAAACTCTTCGCCGAAAGAAAGTTGGAATGTAGTAAAGCCGTCTCCTAATTCAGATGGTTTTACCGAATAAGATACCTCAGGAGCCACAACAGAAAAAGTCATTTGCGTACCACCTTTAAATACGATTTTCTCTTTATCATCTCTACTCAGCGTCATCGTCTCCGAACTATTCACCTTTGCAGAAATAAACCCTTTTCCATCCTCTGAAAAAGACCATTTATCAATACCTTCTGCTAAAATAGGATCACCATCCAAATCTTTTGCAAAAGACAACACTTGTTTAGTCTTTTTATTAACAAACTGATATACATTAGACGATGTTTCCGTTCCAGCATAAACAATTTTCCAAAGAGTCAAATCAATAGCCTCTTTGGTTGTACCCAGCTTTTCTTCCAGCACAACCGAATCTCGGTTCTCCGGAGATATAGCCAGATAAGATTTTGTTCCAATCTGCAGATGATAATAATTGTTCCCTGCCCATTCCGTCGAAGGAACCGGCTTAGCGTCCTCTGCACTAACCGTCAACGAACTTACCGCCATCAAAGCAGCGGCTATTAAAGTAGATTTTTTATTCATATATTTTCCCTTTTGGTTTATACATATTATTAATACTAACTACAAAGATATGATTTTTTAAATTCGCAGATGCAATAAGAAACGCTAAAGATACTTATAATCATGCATATTGTACAAAACTAGTCTTTTTAATGCCAAGATGTTACATGCGTTATTAAAGATTGCCTTTTCAAAGAAAAACATAGTAATAATGAATGAAGCTTTCACTATATGGGCAATCACAAACGGAAGCTATTTATAACAAAACGATTCGAATAATCACCCTAAAACAACAATATGACACACATTTCAAAGAAACAAAAACACAGTAATCTTTCCTAAGAACGTTTATAGAAGACTCACCATTACAATAATTAACAAATATCCCCCCAGAATCATTTTCAAAACCTCGTTTTAAAGGAATTACAAGTTCGTTTAAAACGAGATTTTTTTTGTTTTAAACAAAATGGAGGTTCATTTAAAACGGGAATACAGTTAAAATGTGTTGCAAGAAGGATTAACAAAGGCTTTTTCCCACTCAAACGGCATGTTTTTCGGCAGTTTTTTATCACAGAGCGCCTTTAAAACACATCAGAAACAAAATATCATAAACATCTTAAATATCAATTTCACAAAACAAAACAAGCACAACAAGCCAACAAACAACATCTATTTATCATATTTCCATATTAAAACCGCACTATTTAACAACAATATCCTCCCGGAGAATCTCACAGAATCCACCCACGCTGTCCTTTTGTCCGTATAGCTCTCCTATATACCAGTATAAATAACATTTTGATACTTGAACTACAAAGGCACTAAATCCAAATACGAAAGTGAATGTTTTTGATTAAGTTTCCTCTCCTGACAAAAAACTATTACCTTAGTGCCGTAATTAAACAAAGTATGGTAACAGAAGAATTAAAAAGACTCTACTACGAATATACCGGTTCACAGGCCGAAAACATCACAGAACTACCCTCATCCGGATCAAACCGCAGGTATTTCAGAATATCGGGACCTGAAACGTTGATCGGAGTCAGCGGATCTTCACAGGAAGAAAACAAGGCTTTTATTTATATGTCCGGATTTTTCAGAGAGAAAGGTATTTCCGTCCCGGAAGTACGTTTTCATTCTGAAGACTATTCTTTCTACCTACAGGAAGACCTGGGAGACACAATGCTTTTCAACGCCATTGAAAAAGGACGTAAAAGTTGTGTATTCGATGAACAGGAACGTGAGTTATTACATAAAACAATTACCATGCTTCCTTCCATCCAGTATGCAGGAGCCGATGGGTTTAATTACAACGAATGTTATCCACAGCCGGAATTCAACCAGCGTTCAATCCTCTGGGACCTGAATTACTTCAAATACTGTTTTCTGAAAGCAACAGGCATGGAATTTCAGGAAGACCGCCTGGAAGATGACTTCCAGAAGATGAGCGATGTCTTATTGCGCGACACTACTCCTACTTTCCTGTACAGGGATTTCCAGTCGCGTAATGTGATGGTGAAGGATGGCGAACCCTGGTTCATTGATTTTCAGGGTGGACGGAAAGGGCCGGTTTATTACGATGTCGCCTCTTTCCTCTGGCAGGCCAAAGCCAATTATCCGGAAGATTTAAGAAACGAACTGCTTGCCGATTATTTGCAGGCACTACGAAAATATACAGATGTAGATGAAGAACATTTCTTCAGTCAGCTACGTCATTTCGTCCTGTTCAGGACTTTACAGGTATTGGGCGCCTACGGTTTCCGGGGGTATTTTGAAAAGAAACCACATTTCATCCAAAGTGTTCCTTTTGCGATCAATAACCTGCGCCAGCTATTGAAGAACGATTATTCCGAATATCCCTATCTCTGTTCCGTATTAAGGGAGTTGACCGGACTGACACAGTTCAGGGACGATATAAAAAAGCGGATGCTGGAAGTTAAGATCGTCAGTTTCTCTTATAAAAAGGGCATCCCCAACGATCCGAGCGGAAACGGCGGAGGCTTTGTTTTCGACTGCCGTGCTATTAATAACCCCGGTAAATATGAGCGATACAATCACTTTACAGGGCTTGACGAGCCGGTTATCCGTTTTCTGGAAGAAGACGGTGAAATTACGCAATTCCTCGAGCATGTATATAATATTGTAGATGCTTCAGTGAAACGATACCTGGATCGTGGCTTTACGAATCTGATGGTTTCCTTCGGTTGTACCGGCGGACAACATCGTTCCGTTTATTCGGCACAGCATCTGGCAGAGCATCTGCATGCCAAATTCGGAGTAAAAGTAGACTTGACCCACAGGGAACAAAATATAGAACAAATCTTTGACGCAATATTATGAAAGCTATGATTTTCGCAGCCGGTATGGGGACTCGCCTCAAACCGATGACCGACAATACCCCAAAAGCATTGATACCAATCAATGGAAGACCAATGTTGGAACATGTGATCCTTAAACTGAAGGATGCAGGGTTTCACCAGATCGTTATTAACATTCACCACCTGGGAGACCAGATCATTGATTTCCTGGCAGCTAATAACAATTTCGGCATCCAGATCCATATATCCGACGAACGTGGATATCTTCTCGACACCGGAGGCGGCATAAAAAATGCGGCTAAATTCCTTCAGGGAAACGAACCTTTCCTAGTGCACAACGTCGACATCATGTCGAATGTCGACCTGAAAAAGTTATACGACTGTCACCTGGAAACAAAACCGTTAGCCACCTTACTGGTTAGCAAACGGAACACATCGCGTTACCTTCTTTTCAACAACGAGAACCGTCTGTGCGGATGGAGAAACCATGAGACAGGAGAAGTAAAATCTTATTATCCCGATTTCGATCCCAAATTATATAATGAATACGCCTTCAGTGGTGTTCATGTATTATCTCCGCAGATATTTGACTGGATGGAAGAGTGGACAGGTAAATTCCCGATTATCAATTTCTACCTGTCGATCTGCGCAAAGGCCAATATTCATGCTTATGCAGCCGAAAATCTGCGACTGCTCGATATTGGCAAACCGGAAGCTTTGGCAAAAGCGGAAGAATGGGTAAAAAGTTTGTAATAAAATAAGATGGCTTTAGCCGGAAGTGTTTCAGACAATTCTGACTAAGGCCATTAACAAGGGTAAATAGTCTTTTAGTTCCACACGCAATAGTTTTAATGCCTGCTGAATACGATAATCGACCGTTTTAGACGAGACATTCAATTTTTCGGCGATCTCATGGTAAGTCATATTTTGGAAACGGTTCATCTCAAAGGCCTCTCGATACGTTTCCGGTAAGCGAGCCAAGGCTGCTTCTATATTCCGGGTTAATTCTTCCACCACATAAAAATCAGGATCTTCATACTGCGATTGCATATTGACAGACATAGAATCCACAATCCGCTGTTTTAATTCATTCCTATTTATCAGGGTAAGACATCTGTTTTTCACAGCTCTAAACAGATAATTCTTCGGAGAGGACTCGATCACCTGCATAGAACTATTCTCCCAGAACCAGACCATAACATCCTGTACAATCTCCTGACCATCGTCAAAATCTACAAATTGTTTTGCGTAGGCACATAATAAAGGATAATAACGCATAAACAAGACATCAAATGCTTTCACATCACCAGACTGGATCTTTTCAAAAAGAACCTCGTCTATTGTTTTATCTGTGATTTTAGAAAGCATATAGCAAGCTATGGATTAAGTTCTAGTAAGACTAATTCGATTATCTCTGCAAAAATAACATTTTTCAACACATTGGCTATTACAATGCGATTAAGTTTATCGAATATTAAACAAATGCAAGCCTTCGAATGGCTAAACAAGCCAAATAAGCAATCATTTTCACCATAGTCTTACTAGAACTCTTTCACAAATCAAAAAAAATACATCTTTCCATTTAGGAGGTTCTTCCGTTCATTAGTCTTTAATATAAAAGAGACAAAATGGACATGCAAAAACATATAGACGAACATATACTTCTGAACTATTATACAGGGACACTACCCGCTGATCAAAAGCAGGAAGTGGAGCAATGGCTGCAAGAATCCGAAGAAAACCGAAAAATTGGACGGGACATTCAGTATATCTATGCTGCTAGCGACACACTTTATACGATTAAAAAAGTAAATTCGGCGGAAGCGTTGGAACAGGTAAAGAAAAGATTTCACAAATCAAACAAAACGAATTTCCTCATCTGGTTCCAAAGAGTGGCAGCCATACTTATTCTTCCTTTATTGATCAGTATGATTTACTTTGTAACGGAAAAAGAACCGGTCGAATACATTGAAGTAAAAACAAATCCCGGCATGGTTGCGGCCCTCGACCTTCCCGACGGAAGTAAGGTTTGGCTGAACTCCGGATCTTATCTAAAGCATCCTAAACATTTCACTGGCGACATCCGAGAAGTCGAACTGAATGGGGAAGCATATTTCTCCGTACAGAAAGATAAATCAAAGAGATTTATCGTGAATACGCCTTTCGACCTGAAAGCAGAAGTTCTGGGAACAGAATTTAATATGGAAGCATATAGAGAAAGCAACCAAGTTACCACTTCTCTGATTTCGGGCTCGGTCAGGCTATCTTTCCGTAACAGGGAGAATAAGGAAGAATCGTTTATCATGAAACCTGATGATGAAATATCCTATAATATAAAGACCAAGGGGATTAAAACTAATACGTCTTATTTACCTACCCAAATAGCTTGGAAAGACGGTCTGGTTATTTTCAGAAACACCTCTTTTGAAGAGGCTCTAAAGGTACTAAGCAAACGTTTCAATACCGAATTTATCGTAAAAAATGATCTATTGTACGAAAACTCTTTCACCGGAACTTTCAGTGGACAGCATCTTACGCTTATTCTCGAGCACTTCCGGTTATCATCCGGCATTCAATATAAGTTTATAGATCCGGAAGTCAATCAGGACAAAGGAAAAATTTCAGAAAAAACAATTGTTGAACTATATTAATTTTTTGTGTAACCTAAGTAAATACAGTATGAAAGAGACAGTACCTCCTTAAAACAAAACATACGGAAAAATATTGGCGTATTTTCCCGTATGAAAACCAACTGCAGGCTTGTTTGGCGACAAGCATAAGCAAATGAATTTTTTAACTCTAAAATCACTTACAAATCTATGACAAATTATTTTAGCATCCAACATTTCAGGATGGTGAATCCATCGTTTATTGTCCTGAAAAAAATACCATTATGTATGAGACTCACTGCAATAATGCTATTTGTATGCATAGGATTGGCATACGCATCCGAAAGTTACAGTCAATCGGCAACATTAACCCTGAACGTTAATAATAAAACAGTTCAGGATGTTTTAGACGAAATAGAAAAACAATCGGAATTCCATTTCTTCTACAACAACAAACAGGTAAATACAAATCGTGTCGTTTCCATAAAAAGTAACCGGAAAAATGTATTCAATGTATTGGAGCAATTGTTCAACGGAACAGATATCAGCTACAAAGTACTGGATAAGAGCATCATTCTTTCTCCGAAAGAAGTTCTAAGCGAAGCAATAGTGCAACAGTCCATTAAAAATATCTCCGGAACGATTACTGATGCCAAAGGTGAGCCGATTATTGGAGCTAATGTGGTAGAGAAAGGTTCTACCAACGGAACCATTACAGATATAGATGGAAAATTTAATTTGTCTGTACCCAACAAAGCCATATTGATTATTTCCTACATCGGATATGCCAGCAAGGAAATTCCAGTAGGCGAACAATCGATGATAAAAATCACATTATCGGAAGATACAGAACTACTGGAAGAAGTGGTAGTAACAGCGTTAGGTATCAAACGTTCGGAAAAAGCATTGGGTTATTCGGTTCAGAAAGTCGGAGGAGATGAATTCACAACAGTAAAAGGAGCCGACATAGCAACTTCCCTTTCCGGAAAAATCGCCGGTGTTTCTGTCATCAACACAAACGCATTTAATGAAAGTTCAACAATCTTGTTGCGTGGAGAAAAACCTCTTATCGTAATTGATGGTATTCCGTTTGAAAACACAGGATTAAGCGATGTGGCCGCCGACGATATCGAATCGATGAGTGTATTGAAAGGTGCGACAGCTTCTGCCCTTTACGGCGAAAAAGGAGCTTCAGGAGCTATTATGATAACAACAAAGCGTGGAACAAAAGAAGGTCTGGCAGTCAGTGTGAACAGTAATACGATGTTCAACGCCGGCTATCTGGTATTGCCCGAAGTACAATCATCCTATAGTAGCGGTTCAGGAGGCAAGTACCTGCAAGAGTTGAGTGAATATATTTGGGGTGACAAACTGGATATAGGAAGAACTGCTGTCCAATACGACCCCAAAACATATGAATGGAGAGAAATGCCTTTGGTATCAAAAGGGAAGGATAATTTCAACAATTTACTGGAAACATCTTTTGTTACCAACAACAACGTGAATGTCACGTATAAAGGTAAAAACGGTAGTTTCAGAACCTCACTGACACATGTATACAACAAAGGGCAATTTCCTGGAAATAAATTAAACGATTTCACTTATACCGTTGCCGGAGATATGAAGTTCGGCAAGTTTTCCCTGGATGCCTCTATCACTTACAATGGTAGCTACAGCCCGCAATTCAGAGGAGAAGGATATGGTTGGGACGGATACCTCTACAATATGATCGTATGGACAGGTACCGAATTCGATATTCGCGAATTCAAAAACTATTGGAAAGAAGGCAAAGAAGATATCGAACAAAACTGGTTATACAAATACGATTATAACAATCCTTATTTCCTGGCAAACGAAGCGACAAAATCGCAATTGGAAAACCGTGCCAATGCACAAGCTACGCTCAACTACGAAATTTTGGATTGGTTGAAAGCAACGGCACGTGTAGGTTCTGATACTTACTCTAGAAAATTTGAATACAAGATACCTCTGAGCGCCCGTAACAGCCAGACTGGTAAATTTGAGAAATATGAACGTAGAGGATATGGTATCATAGGCGACGTTCTGTTGATTGCAGATAAAAAAGTTGGCGACTTCAATGTTGGCGGAATGTTAGGTATGGGATTAAACTATTACCAAAAAGACGAGTTTGATGCCAATACAAACGGAGGACTGACCGTTCCCGGATTTTATTCGTTAAAAGCATCGAAGGATCTTCCATCTGTATCAACCACTGTAAAAACGAAACAGACAAACAGTGTTTATGGTAAAATCGACTTATCCTGGAAAAATGCAATTTTCATCGAAGCCACAGGCCGTAACGACTGGGTTTCAACACTGGCTAAATCAGAACAGTCATACTTCTATCCATCCGTATCCGGTAGTATTATCCTTTCAGAATTGGTCGACATGTCTGACTACCTGAGCTTTTTGAAATTAAGAAGTTCATGGACCATAACTAAAACGGCTGCCGATATATATGATATCAATAAAGTATACAAAATCACACAAAATGTATGGGACAGCAAATCTACTGCCGCATACCCGGCTATGCTCCGTGACGCCACACTGGTTCCTCAAAAATCAACATCATTTGAAGTGGGTGCTGCCGCTCATTTCTTAAGCAATCGTTTACGTTTCGATGTAGCTTACTATACAAAGTTAATGACTGATATCCAGCACGAATCACCTTTAAGCTATACTTCCGGTTTTGAGAAAACTTTAAATAATTATGATGAAGAGCGTATCAAAAAAGGATGGGAAATTACCGTATCCGGTGATATTATCAAAACGAAAGATTGGAACTGGACCTCTTCCTTCAACTGGGGACGCGACCGTTACTATTATCATAAGATAGATGAGACTTATTCAACCGACAGACCCTGGGTTAAAGCTGGCGAACGCTGGGACTGGTTCGAAGTGTATGATTGGGAAAGAGATCCACAAGGCAACATTGTACATAGTGGAGGTATGCCTGTATTAAGCGACTATCCAACAAAAGCCGGTTTCGAACGCCCTAACTGGGTATGGGGGTTCACCAATCATCTGAGCTATAAAAACTTTACTCTTGATGTATCTTTTGACGGACGTGTCGGAGGTAAAGCTTACAATCGTCTGGAACAAGCTATGTGGAATTCCGGAACACATATTGACAGCGATAATCAATGGCGTTACGACGAAGTTGTAAACGGAAAAACAAATTATGTAGGCCAGGGTGTAAAAGTCGTTTCCGGTTCTGTAAAATATGACTCTTACGGAAATATTCTGGAAGACACACGTGTATTCGCTCCAAACGACGTCGCCACATCTTACGAAGCCTATACCAAAAATTACCAGCCATGGAATGGTAGTAAAAGAATTCAGAACATTCATGACCTGACATTTCTTAAACTGCGCGAATTGTCTATCGGATACAAATTGCCGGGAGAAGCAGCTCAAAAGATCGGTTTCGATAATATCCACCTCTCTTTAGTAGGACAAAACCTGTTCATCTGGAGCAAAGATTTCAAATATTCGGATCCGGATGCTATCACGGAAGATCACGCTGAGTTACTAAACGCTCCTTCTATGCGCTATGTTGGTTTGAATATTAAACTTGATTTTTAAAAACTGAGTTATTATGAAACATATAAATAAATTACTGTTATTATTCACATCGCTATCTATATTTACAGGTTGTGATAATTTTGAAAAACTAAATACAGATCCGGACACCGCAACGACAGTTCCATCTTCCATGCTGGCAACCAAAGTTATTTATGAAGTTGTTCGTAAAGACCGTACCGTGAAGGAATATGTAAACGACGGTGTATTAGCTAAACAAATCGTATGGAACGAAGGTGTTTCTGACTTGCAATATAACAATATCGGACGTGGCGATTTCGATGGTTTCCTACAAGTGGTCAACTGCAACGATATGGTAACTAAGTCACCCGGACAAAAAGGTTACGAAGGATTAGCCCTTTTCTCAAAAGCATATTTGCTTTATTATATTTCATTAAATATAGGAGATATACCATATAGCAATGCCGGCCAAGGAGAAGAAGGTAATCCCCGTCCGAAATACGAAACTCAGAAAGAAGTCATGCAAGGCATTCTCAACGATCTGGAAAAAGCTTATCAATGCTTCTCCGATGCTGATGATATGGCTTTCGAAGGAGATATTATTTTCAATGGGAATAAAGACAACTGGAAAAAAACAGTCACTGCGTTCCAACTGAAAGTATTAATGAATCTTTCAAAAAAGGAAAATGAATCTGATTTGAACTTAAAATCACGTTTTGCCGGAATCATTCAGAATGGCTCCTTAATGACATCCAATGCAGATAACTTTCAATTGGTTTACAAAGATCAGCAAGGAATGAAATATCCTTTCAACGATTTGACTTCTAACCAGACAAAATATGCAATGATGTCATCTGTATTGGTTGACCAAATGACTGAATATGGAGATTATCGTTTGTTTTACTATGGAGAACCTTCCATTGCCAAAATAAACGAAGGCAAAGAGGAAAGCGATTTTGAAGCTTATGTTGGTGTTGACCCGTCTCTTCCTTATGGAGAGGTATCGAAAGCACATGGTGCCAATTTATTTTGCAGGCCAAACCTCCGTTACATCTCTGAAAGTCATGTAGAAGGTGAACCGCTGATACGCTTGGGATACAGTGAACAGCAATTCCTGCTGGCAGAAGCTTGCCTGCGCGGCTGGATCAGTGGTAACGCTAGTGATTACTATAAAAAAGGTATTGAAGCTCATATGAAATTTGTCAGAGATTATACTCCAGACGAATATGCACACGGGCGTGTTATAACTAATGATTATATCACATCTTACCTGGCTAATGACAAAATACAACTGACAGGTTCTTTTGAAAAGGATCTGGAAAAGATCATCACCCAGAAATATATTTCATATTATCTGCAACACACTTATGAGGCTTATTACGATTATAGAAGAACCGGTTACCCTGTATTACCAATCAATCCAGAATCAAGTAAAAATGTAACAGCCCCGGATCGTATACCGGTTCGTTATATGTACCCTGAAAGAGAATATAACTACAATCGTGAAAATCTGGAAGAAGCACTGAGTCGTCAGTTTAGTGGAAATGATAATATCAATGATGTAATGTGGATATTGAAATAAAACGGAGAATGTTATATTCTACTTAGAATATAAATACTAACAGTCTTTGTTTTATGTCATGAATAATTATGAGGGATAGGAGAAATCCTATCCCTTTTCCATATAAAACAATTACCTTTGGAAACATAAAAACACATTACGCTAATATCATGAAATATCTGAAGCAAAAGGAATCATTCTTTAGGATGAGACATTTATTTATCTTTTTCTTTCTCTATTCTGTTGTTATCACATCAGTAGCTCAATCCCCCACCCTCAACCTCGCCTTGCATCTCGACGGGAAAGACAATAACGTACGAACCGGCATCCGAATACTCAACGCCCCCTGGACACTTGAAACCTGGATAAAAGGAGATGACAAATCCTGGAAAGATCAGGAAATCATTTTCGGAGGCGGAGAATACAGCCAACTGAATATAACCGATTATCTTCCTCTTGTTATTGAAAAAGGAAAACTTCACAGTACTCAGGCAGACCTATGGTCGGAAAATGTATTGGATGATCAATGGCATCATATAGCCCTTAGTTGTGATGGCACTGCCACCAAACTGTATCTGGATGGTGAAGTGATAGACAGCAAGCCTGTTGCCGTTTCCGTTTTACCGGGAGCTTTGGGTATCAATGAAAGTGACTCCACCTCTTTCGGAGGCCTTATGGATGAAGTCCGTGTTTGGAATTCAGCCTTGCCGACCGAAACGATACAGGCATGGATGAATAAGCCTCTTGCCCCGACCCATCCGCAGTTCAAAACATTAATTGCTTATTACAACTTTGATGACGGGATAGACGATGTTTCCGTTAACTGGGTTGGAAAAGGAGATCAGGCCTATCACATACGAAACGGACGGGTCGATTACAAAGGGACAATCCCTATGGCTTATACCGTTGTCAATGACAATCCTAAATTTATTCATACACCCGATAAGCCGCAGGAATTATTTAATGCCGTCGTCATAGACAGCGAATGGGATGCCGACCAGGGAACACAGGACGATCAGATACTGAAACTGAGGATAGCTGTCACAGGTACTCAATCCCCTCTATCATTGACAGAACTGTCGTTAGATCTGTCTGAGATGACTTCTTTTGCTGATATTTCTCGCGTACATATATATTATACCGGCAAAAACGCCCGTTCAGACACACGCACGGAATTATTCGGAAATGGGAAAGCTCCCAAAGGAAAGATGACATTCAAAGCATCTAAAGGGGCGATTGAGCTGACACCCGGTATCAATTATCTGCTCGTTACCGCCGATATATCCGACAAAGCGACTTTTGGCAATAAGATTAAAATCAATGTCCCCTCCTTTAAACTGGATAAAACGAACTATATCCCTGAGACAAGTGAAGGACAAATAGAAAAAAGAATAACCTGCAACAGCAGCAGCAATCCCAATATCGTCAAAGTCCTGCAATGGAATATCTGGCACGGAGGCCAGCATGTAGGAAATGACGGACGGAGCCGGATCATCGACCTGTTAAAGGCATCCAATGCAGATATCATTACCATGCAGGAAGGCTATGGCGGACAACAACGTTTTAAAGACTCGCTCGGCTATAACATGCAGACACCCTCTTTGAAAGATAACCTTGTACTCTTCAGCCGGTATCCGCTAACCAGCATTCCGACAGAGAAGACTTTCAATTCCAATCCGGCGAAGATCACATTTCCCAACGGACGCCAACTATTGGTAAATGCCTGTTGGCTACGATATGCCTACCGGCCGGAATACTCCTGTAACTACCCGAACAGCGGACATGATCCGCGTATCTGGGTAGCAGAAGACTCTATCCTTGCATTGGTCGACATGAAACATATCCTCGAAAAAGACACGAAACCCTATCTGACAGACGATGACACCCCCGTTATTATCGGAGGTGATTTCAATTCCTGCAGCCATCTGGACTGGACTGCTGCCGCAGCACCCATCCACTACGGATACGGCCCTGTCCCCCTCCCCACTACAATTTATATGCAGGAAGAAGGTTATAAGGACAGTTTCCGCGAGATCAATCCGGATGAAATACGCCGCCCGGAAGGTACCTTTGCCGTTATCTACGGACAACTGCAAGTCAGCCGGATCGATTTTCTTTTCTACAAAGGAAAAGGCATAAAGGCTGTCGCTTCCAAAATCATTAAAACAACACCGGAGATAGACGACGTATGGGCTTCCGATCATGCGGCAGTCCTGACTACATTTGAACTGACGCCTCCTTCCGACAAATAATACATTAAACGAAATACAAATGAAAAAAGGATTATTCTTATCCGTCATCGCCTTACTGAACCTGATGACAATGAATGCACAGGTACAACCTGTACAACCTAAATTAACGAACGGGCAGTCGTTCTCCATGATTTTGTTGCCCGATCCCCAGAGCTACACCAAGTTCGATGTCAACCAGCCGTTGTTCGAACTGATGACGGCATGGACAGCCAATAACAAAGAAAGACTGAATATCGAAGCCGTGTTATGTACCGGCGACCTGGTTGAACAGAACGAGATCCGTATTCCGGACGGAGTGAACGGCAACCAGACCAGCGAAGAACAATGGAAAGCAGCCTCGCAGGCCTTTGCCCGCTTGGACAATAAATTACCATACGTTATCTGTACCGGGAATCATGACTACGGATACGAAAAGTCTGAAAACCGTTTATGCCGCTTCCCGGCCTATTTCCCATCGGAAAGAAACTCCTGTTGGAGAAAATCGCTGGTAGAAGTAGGAAACAACTATCAGGATATCCCTACGCTTGAAAATGCGGCATACGAATTCGACACGAAGACCTGGGGCAAAATACTTGTCATCTCCCTGGAATTCGCACCACGCGATGAAGCCATCGAATGGGCAAAGACAGTCACTGAAAAACCTAAGTACAAAGATCATAAGGTTATTCTCCTGACCCACTCATTCCTGGCATGGAACGGTAAACGCCACATAAAAGAGAACTACAAAGTATCTCCGGCAAATTACGGGGAAGCCATCTGGCAGAAACTCGTGTATCCCTCTTCCAACATCTGCATGGTGATCTGCGGTCACGAATGCGAGATAGCTCCTTTCAAGGATAACGTCGCTTTCCGTATAGATAAGAATGCTGACGGCAAAGAGATACCACAGATGATGTTCAACGCACAGACAGCTGACGGCTTCTGGCATGGCAACGGTGGCGACGGCTGGTTGCGTATCATGGAATTTATGCCTGACGGTCAGACAATCAAGATAAAAACGTTCTCCCCGCTTTTCGCAATTTCGCCGACAACAGCCGATAAATCCTGGAGAACCGAGTCGTACGATCAATTCGATATTACTATAAAATAATGATAAAAGAAGCTATGGGAATTGGGTATTCGTCCCTATTTTACATACCTTTGATGTACTAATACAAAAATAAACACATATCATGAAAAAAAGAAACTTATTGCTTATTCTGGTTTTAACCATTTTCACCGTCAGCTCGGCTTTTGCCGCCAAACCCAAAGCAAAACATGTAGTCTGGATCGGCCTTGACGGCTGGGGAGCTTACAGTGTAGAAAAGGCGGAGATGCCTGTCACCAAACAATTTATGAAAGACGGTTCTTATACATTGAAGAAACGTTCCGTACTGCCATCTTCCAGTGCAGTGAACTGGGCTTCCATGTTCATGGGTGCGGGCCCGGAGATCCACGGATACACAGAATGGGGATCAAAAACACCTGAACTACCTTCACGCGAACTGAATAAACATGGTATTTTCCCGACGGTTTTCCAATTGCTTCGTGATGCCCAGCCGGATGCGGAGATCGGTTGCCTTTACGACTGGGACGGTATTAAATATCTCGTCGATACCCTGTCTATGAGCTATCATGCACAAGGCCCTGACTATAACAAACAGCCGACCGCATTATGCGAAATGGCCGTTAAATACATCACCGAGAAAAAACCGACTCTTGCCTTGATCGTTTTTGACAATCCCGACCATGTAGGACATGCAGACGGACACGACACTCCTGCTTATTATGCAAATATAAAAGAACTGGACACTTATATCGGCCGGATCGTCGATGCCGTGAAAAAAGCCGGTATGTACGACGATACGATTTTCATCATCACAGCCGATCACGGTGGCATCAACAAAGGACATGGCGGTAAGACTATGCAGGAAATGGAGACTCCTTTTATCATCGCCGGTAAAAATATCAAAAAAGGATATTGCTTCGATGACATCAGCATGATGCAGTTCGACTGCGCTTCTACCGTTGCTGAAATTTTCAACCTGAAACAACCGCAAGTTTGGATCGGACGTCCGATGCCGGTATTTAAATAAATAGATGATGAAACAGATATTATTTAGCATGTTATTCCTGTTGGGCGGCTTACTGAACGGTAACGCCCAACAACCGTCACTGAAATTCAATAAAGACGGAAAATTCAAGATCGTACAGTTTACGGACGTACATTATATCCACAACAATCCGAAATCGGCAATCTCTATTGAGAGGATCAACGAAGTATTGGATGCGGAGAAGCCGGATCTGGTACTCTTCACCGGTGACGTTATCTACGGAAAACCTGCCGAAGAAGGTATGCGCACTATACTCAACCTGGCAGCCAAGCGCAAAATACCTTTCGGTATGACATTCGGCAACCATGACAACGAACAGGGACTGACGCGTACACAGTTGTTTGATATTATCCGAACAATCCCGTACAACCTGACAGACTCGGTGAAAGGGGTATCCGGAGCCAGCAACTACATCCTGCCGATCAAATCGTCGAATGGAAATAAAGATGCAGTCGTGCTTTATTGTATGGACTCTCATTCGTATTCACAGATCGAAGGGATCGGCGGATACGATTACATCAAGTTCGACCAGGTTCAATGGTATCGCGACAACAGTACCAAATTCACAAAGCAGAACGGTGGAACACCAGTTCCTTCATTGGCTTTCTTCCATATCGCTTTACCGGAATACAATCAGGCTGCTTCAGACGAAACTGCTATAATGGTAGGAACACGTAAGGAAAAGGCTTGTGCACCGCAACTGAACTCCGGTCTGTTTGCTTCCATGAAAGAGATGGGAGACATTGAAGGCATATTTGTCGGTCACGACCATGATGACGATTATGCCGTTTACTGGAAAGGCATCTTATTGGCTTACGGTCGTTATACCGGTGGCGACACTGTTTATAATAACCTGACCAACGGTGCCCGTGTGATCGAAATGACAGAAGGTGAAAAGGGCTTCAAAACTTGGATACGTCTGAAAAACAACGAGATCATTAACAAGGTGAACTACCCTTCAGACTTTATTAAGAAAAAAGACTGATTCTATTCTTACATAAAAATAAAGCCCTCTCCGCTTAAAACGAAGAGGGCTCTATTTTTTTATTGTTCAACCAATTCTGAGGAACAAGGGAACCAGGCCCAGAATGTAGATCCAACACCTGGAGTCGAAGTAAATCCGACCTCTCCTCCAGCCGATTCTACAATCGCTTTGGAAATAGTTAACCCTAACCCTGTACCTTGCGCAAACTCATTCAGTTTCTCGAACCGGGCAAAAACCTTATCGTGCTTTTCTTCCGGAATACCGACTCCTGTATCTTCTACATATATCCGAAGACCTTCGCCTTCAATCGAGTATCCCATTTTTATATATCCGGTTTTAGTACATTTCACGGCATTGGTTAGGAAATTCATCCATACCTGCTTAAGCCGGCTTCTATCCAGAACGACCCAACAATTAGGTACGGAATCATCCTGCCACAATTCAACAGCAGAGTTGTCAGCCACCTTCGGTAGGATGGTTGTATATAATTCATCGTAAACTTTTACCAGATTAAACTGTTCTTCTCTACGTTCAATTATACCCGATTCAATTTTGGATAGATCCAGAATATCGTTAATTAACCGGAGCAATAACTCATTATTAGATTGAATGATACTTACATATTCTTCCTTCTCCTCCGGATCATCGCAAGTCGTTAATAGTTCGGAGAAGCCAACAATCGCATTTAAGGGCGTGCGTATCTCATGACTCATATTGGCAAGAAAAGCAGATTTGAGCCGATCGGAAAGTTCCGCCTTCTCTTTCATTTCCTTTAGTTCCCGGATCATCTTCTCCCATTTCGTATTGTTGATCGTTATCCCGGTGTAACGGGTGACATGCCCATCCGGGCTTCTGTCGACCTGGATACCGGTAATGAGCAAGGTCTGCCACTCATCATCCCACTTAGTCTTGGAGCGATACTTCAGGCTGAAATCTTTGTCAATCCCCTGTTGCATATGACTGATAAACCCACGGACAAAATCGAGATCATCCGGACAGGCCGCTTTCAGATATTCTTCAGGCATAATTGTCTTCCCCGAATGATAATCGTTTACCGGATCATTGAAAGCCCTGAACAGGTTGCTCTTCACATCAAAATCCCAGTAAGACATACCTACCGTCTTAAAAGAAAGCTCTATCCTGCTATTCCTTTCCCTGAGTTCCCTATTCAGTTTCTGCAACTTAGGAATATTCTGCCGGAATCCAGTAAAACGTATGATATTATTATTTTCATCCATTTCGAAAGGAACCCCCATAAAGTCACAATACTGCCATTCCTCATCATACTTCGTTTGTATCCGGCAGGTAAAGTTGATCGTACTGTTTTCGCCTGCCAACATAGACTGCATGGCATCATAAAAAGAAGAGCGATCGTCCGGATGAATAACCTCCAGATATTCGTTTACTCCCAGCAACCTGCTACTCTCGTAATCATTGACGGGATCATTATAGGATTCAAATTTCCCCGTCTGCACATCAAAATCCCAATGAACGATGTTGCTGACCTTCATCGCAAGTTCACGCTTGGCTATCAGGTCCTGTGTCTTCTTCGCCATCTGAATCTTTTCCGTTACATCCAGTTGCGTTCCGATAATCAGCAATTTACCAAAATGCTCGGATGATAGCCGCATTCTACTCTCATAAAAATGATACTGCTTCTCCTGATCATTGTAAAAACGCAATGTTATTTGTCCGGTTTCGATTTCTTTATTTATCAATCGGGAAAAAAGCTGATCCAATGGAGCATGATCCAGTGGATGCAACATCTTCATTACCTCATCCGCCGTCATATTTACTTTTGCAATGGCATTTCCATATAACGGACTATAGGTTTTCTTATGCACATCATACACCCAGGACGACATATTGGCGGCATCCATAGCCATTTCCAGGTTCTTCTTGGTCTCTTCCGTACGAAATTCTTCTTCTTTTACTGCTGTTACATCGTTTGTCAGCAATATATGTCCGATAATGTTCCCCTTTTTACTTTTTATTGCTACAATCTGAGCATCGTAAATTATTGTATTTTTATTGCTGGAAGAAAAGTATTCATCACTATTTATCCGGTCGAAGTCATATTCAAACTCCAAGTCGATCTTCTCCTTCCCTGATCTTATTCTCGCTTCAAGCAAATCGTCGACATAAGGACTATTGAAGAGGTTGACAATGCCAACGACCATAGCCTGGTCCTTAACACCGTACATGCGCAGTGCATGATCATTTATACTGCGCAACACACCGTTTGCATCATAAATTTCAATACCCACAGGCAGGTAAGCATAAATACTTTCCGTAAACAGGTATTGCTCTTTTATCAATCTGGATATTTCCTCTTCTAGAGAGTCATTATCATTGTCTTTCGAATCTACTTCATTCTCTTCCATCCATCTCTTATTCTTGTCGTTCAAATACTAGAAACACCCAAAAACGGGAATAATCTATACAACGTTTAGTTTTCATGCGTTACCACCCATTTGCAAATGTAAAACAAAAATTAATACAGAAAAGAATTAAAGGGTATAAATCACGAAAGATTGTCCGGCTTAAGCACTACCCCTAGACTCTTCTTTCCGTCCATCTTTATAACTATCGGCTTGTCGAAATGGACATGTCGAAGATATTCCGTATCCTCGACAGCCGGTAAAGTATTCAGATACGCTTCATCGAACCAGCCGTCGCCTTTGAAAGGATTGATTGTGAAGTAACCTACACCGAAAGAGGTCAGGTTCTGGAAGAAATGCGTTCCCTGGCTCGGGTCGACACGATAGTTCTCCAGACCACATTCCACAATCACACGGGCATTACTGATATGCGGCCACTTCACCGGGATACCTAACCAGTGGTCACTGCTACCCCAACGTCCGGGGCCGACCAATACATAGTTCTTTTCCTCTTCCGTGAAGCGGCGGTTCAGCTTTTCTATCTCGTAAGCGATCAACTGGTTGTTTGAAGAATTGAAAGCACCGCTCTTTACATAGATAATATCCTGTACGTCCGTTACGATACCATGCCCCAGTACACTGGTTGAAGAAAGGATTGTCTCTTCCTTCTTAACCAAGGTCAAGTCTTCATCCATAATCTCCTTGTTATCGACGATCGGACGGATCTGAAGCAGATAGAAAGTCGCCTTATCATGATTGTTGGGGTCGACATTTACAGCAAACTCGATCTCAACCGGACGCCCCATTTCCTCCTGCCCGATACGAAGCAATTCATCCAAGGTCTTTGCCAACGGGAATACATCATGTTGCAGGATATTGACGAAAGAGAGGATTTTCCGCCCTCCGGAATAATAACCGTCACGAATGATCTGATCGTACGGGTCGTAAGTAGAAACGATATATTTCAAAGAGCCGTCGGCATCGGCATCCTTAAGGTTCAGGCGCAACAGATTGAAAGAGTCGTCGATAGAGAACTGCTGCGCCAGGTTCTCCAAGTCGAGCGCATAGAAACGGGTCTGCGTCTCACGAAGGGCGAAATCCATCGTACTCATCTGCAAAATATTATGCGGATGGCGCGGGGAGAAACGCAAAGTTTGACCGCCGTCAACGATATATTTTCCCAGTCCGAGGGCAATATTGGCTATACCGTCTTCCGCCTTCTCGTTACCGATCGGGTAGAAATTCAGTGATCGGGCCACCCCGGAGATGGTCGGGTAGAAATGATCGTTGTAACGGTTGCCGACCACTTCCTGCAATACGATCGCCATCTTCTCCTGATCGATCAGGTTGGAAGTTGCCGTCATATATGCTTTACTGTCACGATAGAACACGGAAGCATACACCGCCTTGATCGCATCGCTCAAAATACGCAACATCTCATATTTATCCTCCATCCGGGGAATCATATAAGTAGAATAAATACCGGCGAAAGGTTGATAATGCGAATCTTCAAGCAAACTGGACGAGCGGACGGCTATCGGACTCTTCACTACATCGAAGAAAGCCATCAAGTCATCGATCAGGCTGGCTGGCAGACTGGCACGAAGGAAATATTTAAGGATCGTCTCATCGTCGGCATCCCCCAAAGCGATAGGTAACAACTCGTTCGTCTCCATAAATTCGTCGAAGATATCGGTACATATTACTACCGTCTTCGGTATGTTGGTATTGAAGTTTTCCGTCTCCAATTTTGGATAACGTTTCACCATCGCTCCCATAAAAGCAAGGCCTCTCCCCTTTCCTCCCAGCGAACCGTCGCCGATACGGGCAAAGTTACTGTACTCGTCGAAACGATCTTTCTGATAAATAGCCACCACCCCGGAGTTCTTCATCCGGCGATATTGTACAATCAGGTCGAATATCAGTTTACGAGCCTCGTCCATATCTTTATAATCGCTCACGTCCACCCGCTTCAGGACCTCAGCCGGCGGAAACATGGCACGCGAGTAGAAGAAGCGTGAGAAATGATTGCGCGAAAGATGATAAACCAGCGAGTCGTCCGGGATCTGGAAGACTTTCTTCTGCAAGTCCTTCAAATCCTTGATACGCATGATCTCTTCTTTGGTCTGCGGATTCAGGATCACGAAATCGCCAAACCCGAAACGCTGCATAATCTTCTTACGGAGATCCTGCGGATAACTCTTCGAATTCTTATCGATGAACGACGCACCCAACTCTTTCGCATATACTTTATTGCACGACTCCGACGACTCCAGGACAAAAGGAATAATCAATCCCGTCTTACGAACATACTGCCCGAACTTATAACCGGCATAAGGATCTTTCACTCCATTATGCATAAAACTCATATCCGAAACGATACCGAGCATATTATCCCGGTACTGGTCGAAAATACGGACAGCCTCCTCATAGGTTCGTGCCAATTTGATTTTAGGACGGCCACGCATACGAAGCGTCTGCTGGTGACCGTTAAGCGCCTCCTTAGCAAACATCTGGCTCTGCTCCAATACAAACTTATACAAATGCGGCAAAGCGGAAGAGTAGAAACGGATCGAATCTTCCACCAACAGAATGATCTGCACGCCTACACTTTTCGTATCGTCGGGCGCATTCCACTTATCTTCAATAAGTTTAATAATAGCCAGCAACAGTTCGGCATTCCCCAGCCAACTGAACACATAGTCGATCGCACTCAGGTCTTCATTTGCAATACGTTTGGAAACTTCTTTGGAGAAAGGCGTCAACACCACGATAGGAATATTAGGATAATGCACCTTGATCTCCTTTGCCGCCGCAAAAATATCACGATCGTCCATATTAGGCATACAGATGATCAATTCAAAATTACGGTCTTCCAGTTCAGCCAGTGCTTCTTCTTCCGTTGTCACCTGGGTAAAACGGGGAGGATAACGAAGGCTCAGCGAAGTATATTCGTTAAATATCTGTTCATCGACCCGCCCGTCGTCTTCCAACATAAAGGCATCATATTTTGTAGCAATAAGCAATACATTATATATACGCTTATTCATTAGATTGGCGAATGATGTGTCTTTAAACACAAGGTTCTTAAAATCCGGTATTCCGCTCATAACGATTTCATAGAATTATATGCGCCCAAATGTAAGGAAAAAAAAGAAAAAAGAAGTCATGACCTGAATATTAAAAGACGCTTATCTGTACACTAAATATTAGGTATATTGAAGATAGAAGGACGGCAAGTAAGAAGAATCAGTCCAAAGATATGCATCAAAAACATATAATTTACTATCAAAAAGAAAGCAAAATACTTGGTCAATCCATAGGATTCGCTACATTTGCCTACACATTGTTATTCCTAAAAAAGCAAGAAACGCTATGAAGACAGAAGTTATTTTATCTGCACTGGAAGCAAAGCACCCGGGTGAAAAAGAGTACTTGCAAGCCGTGAAAGAAGTTCTTTTATCAATAGAAGAGGTTTATAACCAACATCCGGAGTTCGAGAAAGCCAAGATCATCGAACGGCTGGTAGAACCGGAACGTATCTTTACTTTCCGTGTACCCTGGGTAGACGACAAAGGTGAAGTACAAGTCAATTTAGGATACCGCGTACAATTTAATAATGCGATCGGCCCGTATAAAGGAGGAATCCGTTTCCATCCGTCTGTAAACCTTTCTATCCTTAAGTTCCTCGGATTTGAACAAACATTCAAAAATGCACTGACAACATTGCCAATGGGTGGCGGTAAAGGCGGTTCAGACTTTGCACCCCGTGGAAAGAGTGATGCGGAAATCATGCGTTTCTGCCAGGCTTTCATACTGGAATTATGGCGTAACCTGGGTCCGGACCGGGATGTTCCGGCAGGTGATATCGGCGTAGGTGGACGCGAAGTAGGTTATATGTATGGAATGTATAAGAAACTGGCTCGTGAAAACACGGGGACTTTCACCGGTAAAGGCATGGAGTTCGGAGGTTCTATCCTTCGTCCGGAAGCAACCGGCTACGGTGCACTTTATTTTGTACACCAGATGCTCGAAACACATGGAATCGATATAAAAGGAAAAACAGTCGCCGTTTCCGGTTTCGGAAATGTGGCTTGGGGAGCGACAAAGAAAGCTACCGAACTGGGTGCTAAAGTCGTAACGATCTCCGGTCCGGACGGATATGTGTATGATCCGGACGGTATCTCGGGCGATAAGATCGAGTACATGCTGGAATTGCGTAACAGCGGCAACGATATCGTGGCACCTTATGCCGACGAATATCCTAACGCTACTTTCTATCCTGGCAAGAAGCCTTGGGAACAGAAAGTGGATATTGCCCTGCCTTGTGCTACTCAGAACGAGCTGGATGCCGACGATGCCCGCAAGCTGATCGAGAACAAGACCTTATGCGTTGCCGAAGTCTCCAACATGGGATGTACGGCGGAAGCTGTCGATCTGTTCATCGAACACAAACAGTTGTTTGCTCCGGGTAAAGCCGTTAACGCGGGTGGTGTAGCAACTTCGGGACTTGAAATGACGCAGAATGCCATGCATATCTCCTGGACTGCTGAAGAAGTGGATGCCAGACTGCATCAGATCATGGGCGCCATCCACGAGCAATGCCTTGCTCACGGTAAGGAGGGCAATTATGTGAACTATGTGAAAGGTGCCAACATTGCCGGCTTCATGAAAGTAGCCAAAGCTATGATGGCGCAAGGTATTGTATAATAAAGTATGGCACACTTTTTGTAATTACTTTTATACAAATACAACTCAATAAAAGTAAACATTATGATCTTAAGTAAGAACTTATCAAAAGCTTTCAATGAACAGGTAGAAGCTGAAATGTGGTCTTCAAACCTGTACCTGTCAATGTCAATCTATTTCCAGAAAGCAGGCCTGAACGGCTGTGCACACTGGATGAGAAAACAGGCAGAAGAAGAAATGGAACATGCCCACAAAATGATCGATTTTGCTATCGACCGCGGGGGTGACATCACTATAAATCAGATTAATGTCGTTCCGACTGCATGGGGTACTCCGCTGGAAGTATTCGAACATGTCTACAAACACGAAGTACATGTATCAGAGTTGATCGACAAGATGGTTGACATCGCCGAAGCCGACAACGATCATGCTGCCAAAGACTTTTTATATGGTTTCGTTCGCGAACAGGTAGAAGAAGAATCATCGGCAAAGGCTATTGTAGACCAACTGAAAATGTATGGAGAACATCATGCAATTCTTCTGGATCACAAGCTTGGCAAAAGATAATTTCTTTCCATAATTAAGAAACTCCGATCCTTGGTTTAACAGGGACCGGAGTTTTTTTATTTCCTCACCTTACCGGGATTCTTTGCCATAAAGTCTTTCCAGCCGGAATACTTCTTCTCCGAAATCGGATTATTCGTCTGAAAATAATGACATACAGCGGCTGCCAATCCGTCGGTCGCATCCAATTGGGGCAACATCGACTCTTCGGGAATATGCAGGAAACGTTGTAGCATTCCTGCCACCTGTTCCTTCGCAGCATTCCCGTTACCGGTAATAGACATTTTGATCTTCAAAGGTGCGTATTCGAAGATCGGGATTTCCCGTTCCAAAGCTGCCGCCATGGCAACGCCCTGGGCTCTTCCCAGCTTCAGCATACTCTGCACATTCTTTCCAAAGAACGGCGCCTCGATTGCCAATTCGTCAGGATGATACTGGTCGATAAGCGCCAGTACACGTTCAAATATCTTCTTTAAGCGCAGGTAATGATCTTCGTACTTGTTCAGTTGCAGTACGCCCATAGCCTCAAGTTTCGGTTTATTCCCTTCGATCTTCAGGACACCGTATCCCATCACGATCGTTCCGGGGTCTATACCCAATATGATACGGTCCTTAGTCATTCTCCCAGTCTATTTCTTCCAGTAAGGTACTGAAACCTACGATCTTGGTTCCGAAACGTGTAATCAACTCTTGCTGCAGGGCACGGCCTTCCGATTGCATCCAGTATTCCAGAGTCTCCGGATTCTTTACATGGAACTGCACGGAGTAACTGCTCGCATCTTCCGACTCATCCTGTAAGATACGGCGTAAGTAAGGTGTTCTTAAAAATCCGCTGGCTGCTGCACGGGGTATATAACTCTTTTTCAGATATTCTATGCACTCGGTAAGGATATCATTCTCTATATTGAATGTTGTATTATAAATAATCATATTCTTTTTCTCCAAATTTCTTACACAAAGATAGCGAATATATCAGGAAAACCTCTATATTTGCACTCGAAAACCAAACCCGGGGCATTAGCTCATCTGGCTAGAGCGTCAGACTGGCAGTCTGAAGGTGATCGGTTCGAGTCCGATATGCTCCACGGAAAAGCACACACGCAAAGGTTCACTGATAAAGTGAACCTTTTTTTGTATTTAATCCTAGTAATAGATAAGAAAGTAAAAAGAGGATGCCCGACTAAGGACATCCTCTCACATCTATTTTACAGTTATAAAATCAGCTCTTCTTTGCCAGTTCCGATTCGATCGGGTCGTCGTACTGTTTCTGCAGCTTGTGAAGTTCGTCCATTAACTGCTTGGTCACTTCTTCCGTACCCGGTTTATTATAGAGGTTATTCATCTCCATCGGGTCGTTTTGCAGATCATACAATTCCCATACATCGATATCGTCGTAGAAATGCATTAATTTATAACGATCCGTACGTACTCCATAATGACGTTTTACCATATGTTCGGCAGGGAATTCGTAATAATGGTAATACAAAGAAGTACGCCAGTCCTTCGGATGTTCTCCTTTCAACAGCGGCAAATAAGAATCTCCCTGGATATCTTCCGGTATCGGTGCACCGGCCAGTTCCAGGAATGTCGCAGCATGGTCGATATTCTGAACCATTTCAGGGATATCACCCTTTATACCACCCGGATAGCGAACCAGCATCGGTGTACGGAAAGATTCTTCATACATGAAACGTTTGTCGAACCAGCCATGTTCACCCATATAGAAGCCCTGATCTGAAGTATAAACAATGATCGTATTATCCAGCATGTCGTTCTTTTCCAGATAATCCAGTACACGACCCACATTGCGGTCTACAGAATGGATCACACGGATATAATCGAGCATATATTGCTGGTATTTCCACTCTGCCAACGCTTTACCGGAAAGTTTCTTTTCCTTGAACTCCTTGATGATAGGATCGTAATGTTTATCCCAGGCAGCCTTTTGTTCAGCATTGAGCTTGTTGTACATTGCACGGCCGGCCTTTTCCAGTCCCGGATTGGAATGGATCTCGTTCTCTTTATCGGCCAGCTTCAAGTCATAGACGAGGTCCATATCCTTGATGATGCTCATTTCCTGTTGAGAAGCAGCGATTCTGCCTTCATACTTGTCATAGAATGTTTCCGGAATAGGGAAAACAACGTCCTTGTACAACTCCAGATCGCAAGTATCGGGCATCCAGGTACGGTGCGGAGCCTTGTGATGCAGGAGCAGGCAGAACGGTTTCTCCTTATCCCTCTTTTGATCCAGCCAGTCGATTGCCAGATCGGTCGTTATATTGGTGGCGTATCCTTCAATTTGTTTCTTCTCACCGTTGTCGATAAAATACGGATTGTAATAGTCTCCCTGTCCGGTCAGGATATTCCAGTAGTCAAATCCGGTCGGATCGGAAGTAAGGTGCCATTTACCTACGATAGCAGTCTGGTAGCCAGCCTGCCTCAACAGTTTAGGGAACGTCTGCTGTGCACCGTCAAAAGTATGTGTGTTGTCGGTAAAGCCATTTTTATGGCTATGCTTACCGGTCAGCAAACAAGCACGGCTCGGGCCGCTTAACGAGTTGGCGACAAAACTGTTTGTAAAACGGACTCCTTCTTTGGCGATACGGTCAATATTAGGTGTCTCAATGAACCGGTTATCGTACGCACTGATTGTCTGGTACGAATGGTCATCACACATGATGTAGAGGATATTCATCGGCTTCTTTGCCTCCTCTGCCACTTTTTTCTCCTTGCAGGAGGGCAGCGATGCCAACATCGCTGCTCCTGTTAAAGAAAATAATACTGTAGATCTAACGTTTTTCATATATCTTGCTTATATAAATGAGTTTACCACCCTGGGTTCTGCTCCCATTTACCTCCTGTCAGCGACAGCATACGAGGTTGAATAGGCGACAGATAGTCGCGACCGACATTAAACTTCCATCCTTGTTCGTAACCGGCCGGATTGCTGGGCACTATATAGCGCAAGGCATCTCCCGGCTTTCCTGTCAGATAAAGATTATTTCCGGAAGGCTGGTCATACACCAGCTTACCGCCAAACTCCGGATGATCCTGCAAGTTGCTTCCTACAAAAAGAGCACCTTTCGCCCACTTACCGACAATCAGTTCATCGGCAGCAGCCCAACGCAGGATATCTTCCAGACGACGGCCTTCACAAGCTTTTTCAATACGGCGTTCACGGCGTACGACCTGAATATACTTATCCAGATGACGGAAAGGATAATCGGATTCCTGATTATACTCCCGATCAAAGTCAACGGCAGGCATACCGACACGATCACGCAACGGTTGCAAAGCTACGATAATATTTTGAGAATTAGCAGCTCCATCCAATTCAGCCATTGCTTCTGCGTAATTTAACAGGATATCGGCATAACGGAACTGAATAGCAGGCGTTGCTCCCTTGAATTCTGCATCCAGACTACCGGTATAATCGATCTGTACATGCTTCAATAAAGAATAACCGGTCATGTTCTGGTTATAAGCAGAGGAACCTATCAGCGGCGGAACCACGTAATAAGGAGGTGCATCGTCCGGACGGAGTTGCTGTCCCGGTGCACAAATGGTTTGTACCAGACGCGGGTCGCGAACTGTTGGCAATAGTTCGTTTCCGAATACCTTCTTGGCTTCTATCAGTGCATTGCCTACAAAAGGCTTTCCGTCGATAGTCAGGTAATCGTCTACCAATGAAGCTGTCACGCCGACACCTCCGCCACCCTGGTTCAGGTAACGGTTCACGTTGTTTCCGATCTGGTCGCCGTCATACATCTTAAACCAGAGGACTTCTGAGTTTCCGGATAAATCTGTTGTCTGGAACATCTGACGGTAATCGTTCGTTGTATTTCCGGTTGTATAAATCTTCCATACACCACGGTCCATCACCTCTTTGGCAGCAGCAATAGCCTGTGTGAAATAACTTTTTATCTTTTCGTCTGTCACCGAAGGATCATAAAACTTATCACCTTTTGCCTTGTGATATTTCTCCCAGGTTCCTTCAAACAGGGCGACTTCGCTCTTCAGGGCACGGGCAACGTCTCTGTGCACACGCATAGAGCCACTATTATTCTGTTCGTTCAAATAAAAGATCGCCTTATCCAGATCCGCCAGGATACTGTCGGCTACGACCGTACGACTGTCGCGGGGAAGTTGCATGGCACCTTCGTCCGGATCGAGCGGCGTACTGACCCATGTCAGGGGACCATAATTCACAAACATCTGATAATAATACCAGGCACGGAAATAGTAGGCTTCACCTACATACTGGTTATAATCCGAACTTCCCTCTTCTGCGCAGTTACCTAAGTTATTAAGTAAAAAATTCAGATTGCGGATACCTGTATAGTTCGACAGTTTGGAAGCTCCACTCAATGTGGTCTCTCCAGCCAGACGAGAACTCACCGAGCTGGACGACATATTATCACTGTGTGTATCATACCCGGCAATATTACCACCTCCACCGGCACCGAAATCCTGTGCACGCAGGCCGCTACCATAAGCTGCACCTGTCTGATAGAACTGGTCCAGGTAGTTTCTCATTTCGCCGGTACTGTTGAAAGGCTGTGCAGTAGAAAGCACACCTTCCGGCATTTTATCTAAATCAAAGCAAGATGTAAGGCAGAAAGCCAGGATCAAGCCTAAAAATATATTTCTTTTTTTCATAAGATCTCTAAATTATAAGTTAACTACTAAACCCACAGATATCACCCGGTTCATCGGATAGTTCTTACCACCTTCACTGGTATAATCATTCTTTGTATAGATCGCTTCCGGGTCATACATACCTTTTAACTTTGTAAAAGTCAATAAGTTCTCACCGGAGAAGAATACCTGTGCCTTCTGCAAACCGACTTTGTTTGTCCAGATTGTAGGAAGGTCATAGCTTACTGTCAGGTTTTTCAGACGGCAATACGCACCGCTCTGAATATACCGGTCGCTGGTCGTCATCGTTTTATCACGGAACGGGACAACGCCACCTGCCGTATGGATATAGGGTTTCGGATAGTAAGCACCCGGATTCGATTCACTCCAGTAATCCAGATGTTCCTTGAACACAGTCACCTGTGCATACGGACCGCTTCCCCAGAAATAAGCACCTGTTCCCGGATTCCAGTCACGTTTGCCTACTCCTTGGAACATCATGCTCAGGCTTATGCCCTTCCAACTGATGGAACCGTTCACTGTATATTGATAACGCGGGGTCGTATTACCGATCACCGTCATATCGCCCATATCATCCAATGTATTGGTTCCGTTATTAACTTTATTGTCGCCATTCAGGTCGCGGTACTTCACATCGCCCGGTGTCCAGGGACGTCCGCTGATAAACGACATATCATATTTTTCATTATAAGCATCCGCTTCTTCCTGTGTCTGTATCAGACCGTCGGCACGATAGCCCCAGATTTCACCCACTTTCTTACCTGTATACCAATTGTCATTCGGGTTCGTTCCGGTCGGGTTGGCATACTCAGTTACTTCTGAAGTGGCATCGGAGATTGAACCACCGATCGTATATTGAATATCACCGTTGATTTGTCCGCGATAATTCAAAGCCAACTCCCATCCCCGGTTACGCATACGTGCATTATTTGTTTTAGGTGCATCGGCTCCGAAAAAATCAGGGAAATCGACACCAGGGCCTAACATATCTTTCGTATCGCGCTGGAAGATGTCGAACGTACCGGTCAAAGAGTTTCCTAGGAAACCGAAATCGATACCGATATTCTTACTTTCCACTTTTTCCCAAGTCGTATTCGGATTTACTACACCCGGCGCTTTTGTAAAGATATGACGTCCGTCGGAGAAGATATAGTTACCTAAACCGTTGTTCAACTCCATCGTTGCAGCAAAAGTATACAGGGCAGCACCTGCCTGGTTACCCAACAATCCATAAGAACCACGGAGCTTAAGGTTTGAGAGTACGTCTGTCACAGAGCTCATAAACTCTTCACGGGTGATATTCCATCCCAGTGATACGGAAGGGAAGAACCCCCAGCGGTTGCCGGAAGCGAAACGGGAAGAACCGTCGTAACGCCCGTTCACTTCAACCAGATAACGACCATCGTAATCATAATTGATACGTCCGAAGAAGCCGCGGGTAGCCCAGCCGTTACGGGTATCGACAACGGTCTTGTCTCCTGTACCCATTCCCACGTTCGGATTGCTGGTTGAATATAATCCTGTAATGGAGTTCTTCATCAGGCTGTAGTTATAATCTTCTTCCTGAAAACCTGCCATTACTGTAAAGTTATGCTTTTCAGCAATACTGAAAAGGTAATTTGTATACAAATTGATCGACTGATAACGTGAGCGGTCATAGCTACGGGTAAATTTACCATCAGGCGACATGCCCAACTCCGAGCGTACCCCTTTGGAAGTACTTACACCGTCGGCTCCATAAATAAGCGGGCTGACGTTCAAGGCTTCATATTCCTTGTTACCCATTTTATACGTATAGTCGAAAAAGATGAACCAGTTCTTCATCGGCTGGATTTCCAAACCGGCGGTAAGGTTCATATTATCACGCTGTGTATTCGTATAAGTACCGCTCTGCAGGTACGGGATCATTGTTAACTCCGTAAAGTTTCCGTTCGGGTCGATCGGCGAAACCGTCGGGCGGAAACGTGCCAGCGAATGATAGAAACCTTCGCTGATACCACCGTCACCGAATGGGGTATTCTGATCAGAGTGCATGAATTTAGAATTCACTTTCAACTTCATCCAGCTGGTCAGCTGTGAAGTGATATTTGCCGCAAAATTATAACGTTTATAATCCATGTCGGCATAACGAAGGATACCGTCTTCTGAATAATATCCTCCTGAGATATAATATTGTGCCGCTTTACCGCCACCGCTCAGGCTGATGTTATGGTTCTGCTTAAAAGCCCAGTTCTTATAATGCAAATCAAAATAGTTCACATTACCTACTCCAGACTCCGAGTTTTCGAAAGCCGGGTTCATATTGGCATTGGCAGGTAGTTCGAACCACGGATTTACGCTGCTCGGATCATTAATATACTGTTGTAGCAGACCTAGTTTCTCGTCACTGTACAAACGCGGTGAGCCGGCATTCGTAACACCCGCATTCCAGTATTGAGCAAAGTCGTACGAATTAACCATATCCGGCAATACAGTCGGCGAACTCCAACCTACCGTTCCCTGGTAATTGATACGCATTTTACCTTCTTCCCCTTTCTTGGTAGTCACCAGGATCACACCATAAGCAGCACGCGCACCGTAGATAGCACAGGCCGCTGCATCCTTCAATACCGATATGTTTTCAATATCGCTGGGATTTACATCCGAAAGGCTCATTTCCACACCGTCCACCAGGATATAAGGTGTAGCGTTATTGTCAAGGTTTCCTTGTCCACGCAATGTCAAAGTACCGGTACCTCCGGGACGACCGCCACTGGAGTTGCTAACCAGCAACCCCGGCACCATCCCCTGCAGACTCTGCACGGCATCAGCTACCGGACGAAGCTCCAGCGCCTCGCCTTTCACCGAAGAAACCGAACCGGTCAGATTCACTTTCTTCTGTACACCATAGCCTACCACTACTACTTCGTTTATATCCACTGCGTCACTAAGCATTTTAATAGTTAGATTAGTCATGCCTTCCTTCACGAGTATCTCCTGAGGGATCATGCCAATATAAGAAATCAATAAAGTTTGTCCGGGCGATACGCTAATGGAAAACTTTCCATCCGCATCGGCAATCGTTCCGCTCTGTGAGTTTTTCACCTGAACGGCTGCTCCGGCCAAGGGTTCCGACGTAGCCTCTTCTATGACAACGCCATTCACATTTTGCTGTGCAAAAACAGCACAACAGAATAACATCAGTAACAATGTTACAAGAGATTTTTTCATAAAATCGAATTTTAAATGATAATAAAATAAAGTTCTCAAGACGGGTAACTACCCAGTGGTTCACTACCTCATGTAAAAAATCAACTCTTAACTATACCATAAGCGTTTATAATTAGTTAACTATTCACAACGCAAAGTTGCATTTTCCGCCACAAACGGATGTCAACCTGCGTACTTTTCATGTCAAAATTCATCCCGAAGTTCTAATTAAGTCAGCTATTTTCAACTTCAGATTGGTTTTATTAAATTTGCGGTAATTAGAATGAGATATGATGGTAAGAAGCTCTGTTACACGAATTTTATATTTTTTAATCCTGCTGTTTTCCTGCAACGGATTTATAAAGGGGAACAATCCCAGTTATTATTTCCAGCAACTGAGTCTTGACAAAGGGCTCTCGCAAACAACAGTTAATTGTATCCTTGCCGACAACAAAGGACTGATCTGGATCGGGACTGCTTCGGGACTGAACTGTTTCGACCGTTACGATATGAAAAGCTATTTCCATGAAAAAGATAATCCCTTTTCTTTACCGGGAAATACGATCTACTTCCTGGCAGAAGACTCCCTGAACAATATCTGGATATCGACCAATAACGGCTTGACCCTGTTCGACAAGAGCAGCAACTCATTCCATCCGATCCTGTTCGAAGATAAAGCGATCCTGACAAACTCTTTTTATACCTGCCCCGGCGCCATCCTCTTCTCAGCAAACGATGGCCTGTACATATATGATTATAAAAAGCAGGCATTCAGTAAAAGATCGATCATCCAAAAGGACTCATCCAACTTCAGGCCGTATTACATAAAACCCTGGGAGAATGGAGAGCTTTTGCTTATCTCCCACTGGAACGGCATTCTCAGATATAATCCGGTTTCCGGTCAGATCTCCCCCACAGATTATCCGGTGCAGACTAATCTGAACGCCGCCTATCTGGATAGTAAAAAAAGACTTTATCTGTCTTCCTATAATAAAGGATTCGTTTGCTATGCCCCTAACGGTGAGAAACTCTATCATATCCATACAGGAAATTCAAAACTGAATAACAACCTGGTTCTCGACTTTATGGAGATAGATAATAAACTCTGGATAACCACCGATGGCGGAGGTATCAATATCATGGACCTGGATAACCCTTCGGATATCACTGCCATTATGCATACACCGGGAGACATGAGTTCCCTTCCTGTTAATTCCGTCAAATGTCTTTACAAGGATAAACAGGATAATATCTGGGGCGGAACGGTTAGAGGCGGCATGATCGGTATAAAGGAGGTCTTTATGAAAACATATAAGGATGTACCTCTCAACAATACAAACGGATTAAGCGACATATCAGTCATCAGCATCCATGAAGATAAACGAGGACGCTTATGGTTGGGGACGGACGGAGGAGGGATCAACCAATACAATCCCTATACCGATACATTCAAGCATTACCCTTCCACATACGGGGACAAGGTCGTATCTATTACCGATTATTCAGACTCGGAACTACTTGTATCCCTATATACGAAAGGTCTTTACCTGTTCAATAAGGAGACAGGACGTTACAGCCGCCCTTTCTATGTGATCGATGAAGCGACGACAATCGACCAGTTTCACGGTGGTAATGCGTCTATGGCTTACAGGATCACGGATGAGTGGTCTTACTTCCTGGGCAAAAATGCTCTCAGCCATAATCTTAAGACCGGGAAATTCTCATTCCTGAAAGTCGATGGAAAAGAATTAGCCGTCGGTCCGATGAAGATGGTATGCACCGACGACCGGTCCGCTTATATCATTCAGAGCAATAAGCTTTATGAAGTACATCATGGCAACGACACAATACATGTCCTGCTCAGTATCGGGGAACACGAAACGATCAAAGCCGTTGCCCGCGATAAAAACGGCATCTTCTGGATCGGAACAGAGTATGGTTTCGGTTACTTCAATTCGAACACAAAAGAGTTTACCAAAATAGAGACCAAACTATTCAACAGCGTATCCACCCTTCTTCTTGACGAACAGGAGCGGCTTTGGATCGGTGCACGCAATATGTTATTCTCTTACGACCTGAAAAAGAAACGCTTTGCCTCATGGGGAGAGTCGGATGGATATACCACTAACGAGTTCATTTATAAGTACCAGGTATCTTCCATCTCGGATTATATTTATCTGGGAGGAGCTTCCGGCTTATTGCGTATCAATAAAAATATATCTACCAAGGAAGAAGACCTGCCCGAAATCAGGCTGATGGACGTATTACTCGACGGAAACTCTTGCATCGACAAGCTACAACCGAGGAATAATAATATCACCATTCCCCATACCCATAGCTCGGTGGAAATAAAAGTGATCGCAATGGAGAAAGATGTATTCAGAAACAAGTTGTACCGCTACACGATCACCGGACTCGACAAGCAGTATACCGAAACATACAGTCACATCCTCTCCCTTCGCATGCTGGCTCCCGGTAGTTACTCGATCCTGGTATCTTGTAATTCAAAGAGCGGCGAATGGAGCGAACCGGCCGATGTGCTTCATATCACGGTGACACCGCCCTGGTATCAGCGCCCTTATGTCTTCGCGATCTTTATTATTCTGTTTATTCTGATATTGCTATGGATAGATTATGTATCCCGCCGACGCAGAGACAGGAAAATGCAATGGAAGATAAAGGAACATACCAATAAGATTAATGAAGAGAAAGTACATTTCCTGATCAATATCAGCCATGAGTTGCGTACTCCACTGACGCTGATCTATGCCCCGTTGAAAAGGATACTCGACAAAAACAGTTGGAACGATCCGGAGAAACTGAAAGGACAACTGGGTGGTATCTATAAACAGGTACTCGATATGCGTAACATTATCAATATGGTACTGGATATGAACAGCCTGAAAGAAACGAAGAGTTCCCTGCATAAAACACCTCATCCGCTCAATGAATGGATCAGTTCGATCGCGAAGGATTTTGAAAGTGAGCTCGAAGCCCGGCATATCCGCATAGATTACCGGTTGGACGACAGGATCGGCCAGGTTAGTTTCGATGGACAGAAATGTACGACGGTCCTTTCGAACTTATTAATGAATGCACTGAAATTCAGTTCGCCGGATACGACCATTACTGTATCCAGTCAGCTGATGGATAGCAAAGTATATGTCAGCGTTGCCGACCAGGGGATCGGTCTGGGTAACCTGGATATAGATAAACTCTTTACCCGTTACTATCAGGGGAACCATGAGCAATCGGGAAGTGGTATCGGACTATCGTTCGCCAAAGTCCTGATCGAACGGCATGGAGGAACGATCGGGGCAATGAACAATACCGATGGTGGGGCCACTTTCTTCTTCGAACTGCCACTCGATACCGAGAGCGATAACCCGGAAAATGAAGAAAGCCGATACGACACTTGGCAGCCTGTCGAGATGCCGTCCGAACCGGAAGCTTTCTCCACCAATAACTATTCTGTGATTATCGTCGAAGACAAGAAAGAATTGAGTTCTTTCCTGAAAGAAGCATTACAGGAGTCCTTTAAGAATGTATATCTGGCGGCTAACGGGGAGGAAGCCGTGCAGATCATCCGGCAGAAGCACCCCGACATCATCGTCAGCGACATCATGATGCCAAAGATGAACGGATATGAATTATGCAAGAAGACCAAGGAAGATATCGCGACAAGTCATATTCCGGTGATCCTTCTTACAGCCAGGGGCGATCTCGATAGTACTACAATGGGTTACAAGCTCGGAGCAGATGCTTATCTGGCTAAACCTTTCGATATGGAACTATTAATGACGGTCATCAGCAACCAGTTGAAGAACCGGGAAGCTGTCAAACAGAAATACAAGGAAAGCCATCTGCATCTGACAGAAGCGATCCCCACTGCCCCGACAAACAACCTGGATGAAGAATTCATGCTGAAGTTAAACAAGCTGATCTATGATAATCTATCGTCCCGCGAACTCGACGTCAAGTTCCTGACTACCCAGCTGGGAATGAGCCGTACGCCGCTTTACGCCAAGTTGAAGGCACTAACCAATATGGGGGTAAACGATTACATCAATATGATCCGTATCGAGAAGGCTTCTCAGCTGCTGACAGGCTCCACCATGAATATAACAGAGATATCCGAAACCGTCGGCTTTGAATATCCCCGTCATTTCAGTACCTTGTTCAAACAGATCAAAGGTATTACCCCTTCGCAGTTCAGGCAGCAGGAGAAAAAAGGATAAACCTTTTTCAGTTGACAGTTGACAAGTGACAGTTGGGCTTCGCGATCGAATATAGAAATAACTGAGTCAATAATATAGGAAAATGCCCCTGTCTGTCCATCAGCTATCAGTCATAAATAAGACAAACCCAGTTACAGGTTTATTTGCCGTCAGTTTTAACTGACGGATCAGTAAATGATCTATTTCTCTGGACTTTAGTCCCATTTTAAACAGTCTCTTTATTTACAGAGAAATGTGGCTAAAGCCAAAGAAGGAGAAACAACTTGTAATCCGTCAGCTAAAGCAGACGGCAAATGAACCTGTAATGGCGGAGTCTCTTTGATAAGGGGATAGCTTCAATGATTGCTCAAAACTGTCAAATAATGAAACATTCAAAACTGATAATAATAGAAACATTAAACCTAAAAAATAAGCCAAAAGAGAAATCTCTTTTGGCTTATTCTATTGATTAACTATCCTATATTTTTAAAAGGCATAGCCAAAACCCAGATTCAGATAAATCGGATACATGGCGAAAGAAACCGTATCGAAATCCTTCTTGAAGATATCATTCAATCCCCAGGTCAGATCGGCATATACGTTCAGGTGTTTGAATGCTTTCCATTCACCACCGAGCTGCACACCCCACTGGAACTTACGTAAGTCTTTCGAGAAGTCGTACGGTGCACTTGCTCCGTCATTAAACTCTACCTTATTTCCAGTCGGATCATTTTCACGTAAATAACCGTTATATACATCTCCTGAAAAATCTCCCTCAAGCACATAAGAAACAAAAGGACCGGCTTTCAGCCTCCAACGCGGAGCTACCTGATAAGCAACAAGCACTGGTACTGTCAAATATGAATTTTTCACCTTCGTTTTTACATTTCCAGTCCAGTAACCTTTTAGCTTCTCACCACCATCACCAATAATTTCCATACTATAGTTTTTCACGGTAGCATCAGTCTTCATTCCTTTATTCTCTAAACGAAGAGCTATATTTATTCCCCATCTATGTGCTGTATCAAACCATTTAGTTACATTCCCTTCAATAGCGATCTGCATTGTCGGATTATAACTATCAATAGCCCGGATCTCTTCCGGTAATGGAATCGGGGCCGTACCACCTATACTGAAACCCGCTTTCACTTCATACTCTAAACCAATTACAGCAGACTTTATAATGCCGGAATTACGATCTTTTTGTGCATGGATAGATACAGACACCAGTAAACTCAAACAAAAAAATAGTATTGATATATTCTTTTTCATAATATTTATCTCTTATTATTCAGCAGTATAAATTAATTCTACCTCATCAATATATAATGTACTACCAATTGCACCATTAAAACGATCCCCCTCTAAACTCGATGAAAACACAATCGCAATATTATATCCACCGGCCTTTAATTTTTCTTTATCGATTAATCTCCCAGAGATATTTTCAAATGGAAGATAGAACTGTGTCCACTCATCCGTTTCTTTTTGATCATTAATCCGGGCTATGGAAACTAAATTGGGATGAGTAAAAGCATTTGTTCCATCCAACATTTTTACCTTATCATCCGTTTCATAAAAAATTGCATATATATCACATCTATCAACCTTACCTTCTACAGGTTTACCTGCTGACTCAAAAACATCCCCAGCTTTATATTTATAATAACCTGTCAAATAAGTAGGAATATGTTCAAAGGGGAAACCGAACTGAGTTGCTTTTAAAGCACCTTCGCTACCGGATAATGCGCTTCCCAAATCGAAAGTTCCCATAAATAAGTTTCCTGCTGCTATCGGCATCTTTAATGCCGAACCAAAAAATCCGGTTGACATTGTTTGAAGCTTCAGACATTTACCGGATTTTCCTGCATCTGAAGAGCTTGTAGGAAACTCCCCTGATGTATCTCCTGTAAATGCAAATCCGGGATTACCACTAGCCCAGTCGAAAAGTCTCTTATCATTAAATTCATCCATTTCGTAAAAGGTCTGATACTTACCCGTCTGCTCCACATGCTCAAAATCATAGCGGGTGCTAATACCTGCAACAGTAAAAACTACAGTATACGTTTTACTCCAATGGCCATCTTCCGATACTACCACATATTTCTGTGGAGATGTAAAATCACGTTTAGTGCCACTGGCAGGAGTTATTGTTGCTCCAGGAGTTAATACAAATTCAGGGGCTTGGTCGGTCAAATCCGTATCAGCTTTAACCATCAGAGTTACCTTGTCATTGACAATAATCGGATCTCTTTTCAAAATATCACTTGGCACAATACATTCTTCGATATCGGCCTCCGCATTTGGAGCCTCGTCCTGGATGCAGGAAAACCCTATTGTACTAAAAAAAAGACAGGTCAATAAGCGTGTCAGCTTCATTTTGTTTCTTTTTGGGTGAATACTCTATACATCGCTCTTCGCCGAGAGCAGGTGCAAATTTACTTCCCTTTTTCGGATTTGTACACTACATTATATATTTATTACATATTTTATTGGGGGATACCGGGCTTTATTCTTACTTTTGGTGTCTGACTAACAATTGTGTATCTTTACTATTAACTCATTATAGACCATGACAACACGCAGAGATTTTATCCGGCAGGCAGCTATCCTGGGAGCCGGACTTTCTATGAATCCTTTCTTTATTAAAGCTGGAGGTAATTCAGTGGGTGCCAACGACAAAATCCGTGTCGGCCTGATCGGTTGCAAAGGGATGGGCTTTTCAGATTTGCAGGCCTTCCTCCGTAATCCGGAAGTAGAATGTATCGCACTGGCCGATATTGATGAAAAAGTGTTAAACGACAGGGCTGCCGAGACGCAGAAACTGACCGGAAAGAAGGTAAAACACCTCTACAAAGACTGGCGGAAGCTGATCGACAACAAAGATGTAGATGTCGTTATCGTCGGTACGCCCGACCATTGGCACTGCCTTCAGATGGTAGCCGCCTGCGAAGTCGGAAAAGATGTGTACTGCGAGAAACCGCTGGGTAACAGTATCGAAGAATGTAACATCATGGTACGCGCTGCCGAAAAATACAACCGCGTAGTACAGGTAGGTCAATGGCAGCGTAGCGATCCGCACTGGCAGGATGCAATGGCTTTCGTACATAGCGGGCAGCTGGGTAAGATCCGTACCGTAAGGGTGTTCTCTTATCAGGGATGGTGCCCGTCGATTCCGGTCGTTGCCGACGAACCCGTTCCGGCAGGTGTCGATTACGATATGTGGCTCGGCCCGGCTCCTCAGCGTCCGTTCAACCGCAACCGCTTCCATTTTACATTCCGCTGGTTCTGGGATTATGCCGGGGGACTGATGACAGACTGGGGCGTTCACCTATTAGACTATGCACTTTACGGAATGAATGTGACGGCTCCGAATTCCATCATGGCATCGGGCGGTAAGTTCGGTTATCCGGACGATGCCTGCGAAACACCCGACCTGCTCCAAACGATTTATACTTTCGACGACTTCACCGTCATGTGGGATCATGCCATCGGAATAGACGACGGCGCTTACGGACGTAACCACGGACTCGGCTTCGTGGGTGAAAACGGCACATTAGTAATCGACCGTGGCGGCTGGGAAGTGATTCCCGAAAAAGTAAACGGTAAAGCCCGAATGGAAGCCGTAGCCCTGAAGAAAGCATATGGAGAAGGTGGTCTGAACCTGCATGTCAAAAACCATCTGGAATGTATCAAGTCGCGCAACCGCAACTGTAATGCAAGTATTGAGATCGGTGCCCATATCGCCAAGTTCTCGCAACTGGGAAATATCGCCTATCGCACCGGAAAGAAACTATCGTGGGATGGCACCAGTTTCCATGATGCCGAAGCAGACAAATACCTTTGTAAGGAATACCGCGCTCCGTGGGAACTTCCGAAAATATAAGAATAAAAGGCGGGCTCTCACGAGTCCGCCTTTCTTCTATTAAACCTTATTCTTATTATGGCATCGACCCAATCATTGATGTTCGGGACGTAATAAGTCGTTCACTGTCTTTACCGGGTTGAATGTTTCGATAGGAACTTCTACAAAGACTGTGTTCCAGTCGCTCATAGCGCCATTCCACAGGCCGGGCAATTCCAATGCTTTCAGATCGCGACCATCCTTGCTCTTGTAAGAGATAAAGCCGGTATTCTTATCTACATATTCCGGTAAATTATATTTTTCACCTTTATGGTTCTTCAGGGCACATACCAGGTCCACCGGGTTGAAATGGGTACCTTGTTCAAACATGGCTTTCTTAGCCGGATCTTTCAAGTCGATCTGCGAACTTTCCAGTATCTGCAACGAAACAGTCCCGTCCGGGTTAACCGCCAGGAACGGACCGCCACCCGGTTCACCTACATTCTTCACCATACCGCAGACACGCAGCGGACGCAATAACTTACCTTTAATATAAAGGATCAGTTCGGCATCTTCCAGCAATTTCATTTCCGGGTTCTTCACACAGAGATCGTATTGAAGGAAATGGATCATTTCTTCCACCTGGTCGTGGGTGTATTTGCCTGTCTCGATCAGGTCGAGATAATTGAAAATACGTTCCTGCAATGTTACCAGTACACCGGCAATCACTTTCTTGAAGATTACGGTCGAACATTTGAAACTGTCGGGAACCACATTGTCGATGTTCTTTACGAATACGACATCAGCATCTATATCGTTCAGGTTTTCGATCAATGCACCATGACCTCCGGGACGGAACAACAATTTGTCATTCTTGTCGCGGAAAGGATTGTTCTCCATATCGGCAGCGATCGTGTCGGTACTCGGTTTCTGAACACTGAAAGAGATATCATAAGCAACGGAGAATTTTTCTTCGTACTCGTGCTTCTTTTCATTCACCAGTTTTTCAAACAAGGCTTTATGTTCGGGAGAAACAGTGAAATGGATATTTACTTCGCCGGCATTGTTCTTGGCATACATGGCACCTTCGGCCAGATGTTCTTCCATAGAAGTGCGTACCTTATCGGCAGTCTTATGGAACAGAAGCAAGCCTTTAGGTAACTGTCCGTAGTTCAGCCCCTTGCTATCCAACAGGTTCGATACGACTGCTTTGTAGTTGCCTGATACAATGAGTGCCGGAATGTCTTTTCCGTCATTTTTCACACAAGCGGCATTCAATTCATTATAGAAAGCAAAACGGGTGATCTCGTTGAAGAACTTCTTTTCAAAGTCAGTGGTCGGCACGTCATAGGCAGCAGACAGAAATTCGTAGAGGTTCTTAAACATACGGCTGGCAGCACCCGACGCCGGAACGAACTTAAGGATTCTTTTATTTTTAGCCAGGTAAGCATCCCAGGCATCCATATAGGTGGCCTGGTCTTCCTGCGAAACAACCATTATTCCTTTTTCAACCGAAGCCGAAGCGGCAATCTCAAGGTAAGGAAAGCCTTTTACGAAACAAGCTAACTGTTCTTCAATCTGCTGTTCGCTGATCCCTTTATCCGCCAGCTGTTTTAAATCGTTTGCGTTTAACATAGCATATCTTTTTAAATTAGTATTCTTATCCATTTCGACCCCCTCCGGGCCTATGCTTCTCGCAAATGTATAAAAATACCCTTAGATTATAGTTGATATTCGGAGAAAAAAGATACTTTTACAGTATGTTTTACGGCCTGTCCTCAAATGGGCAGTAAAAAAAGAGACGCAACTATGGATATACAACCGTTCTTTACTGAGGAGGAGAGAAAAGATTTCTTCTCGAAATACAGACAATTGGTACGTAGCCTTTATTCCTTTTTACAGAAAGAGGATATACGGAAAATGAAAGAATTGATGCAGCGTGTTGTCGCCCTCGACTGTTACGGAAGAGACAAGAACGGCATCAACGGTCTGATCCGCAATATAAATACCGCCCTGATCGCAACAACGGAAATCGGCCTGAAACGGACTTCCGTGATCGCACTCCTACTCTATCGCCCTGTGCTGAAAAAGGTCGTGACGCTGGAGGAAGTCGAGAAAACATTCGATGAAGATGTGACGCTGATCATCCGCCGGCTATTGAAAACATCCGACCTGTATGCACGCAATACGGCTGTCAACTCAGAGAATTTCCATCACCTGCTCTTTTCCTTTGCGGAAGATGTACGGGTGATACTGATTATGATTGCCGACCGTCTTTGCCTGATGCGCCTGGGTAAACAGCTAAAGGAAGACGACCGTTTGCGGTTGGCTACCGAAGCATCGTATCTGTATGCTCCGTTGGCCCACCGTCTGGGATTGTACAAAATCAAAAGCGAACTGGAAGACCTGTCGCTGAAATATACCGATCCGAAGCAGTTTGATTTCATCAAGAAAAAGCTGAATGAGACGAAACGTTCGCGCGATATCTATATTGCCGAATTTATCGCTCCTATCAAAAAGAAGTTGCAGGCAATGGGCCTGAAGTTCGATATCAAAGGACGTACGAAGTCAATCCATTCCATCAACAACAAGCTCAAAAAGCAAAAGATCGAGTTTGAAGGGATTTATGACTTGTTCGCTATCCGTGTCGTACTGGATACTCCTTTGGAGAAGGAGCGTTCGGACTGCTGGCAGGTCTACTCGATCATAACCGATATGTACCAGCCAAACCCGAACCGTATGAAAGACTGGATATCCATTCCGAAGACGAATGGATACGAAAGCCTCCACATCACGGTAATGGGCCCGCAAAACAAATGGGTGGAAGTACAGATCCGTACCCGCCGTATGGACGAGATTGCCGAGAGGGGACTGGCCGCCCACTGGAAATACAAAGGGGTAAAAGCCGAAAGCGGACTGGACGAGTTCCTCAACACCGTCCGTGCAGCCCTCGAAGAGAAGGAAAACAATCCGCTCGACCTGATGCAGGACTTTAAGATGGACCTGTACAAAGATGAGATATATGTCTTCACTCCTACCGGCGAACTGATCAAACTGGCCAAAGGGGCAACTGTGCTCGACTTTGCCTTTGCCATTCACTCGAAGTTGGGTAGTAAATGTGTATCGGCCAAAGTAAACGAGAAAAACGTACCTATTAAATATGTACTTCATAACGGAGATACGGTTTCGATCGTCACCTCCCCTACGCAGTCGCCGAAACGCGACTGGCTGAATATCGTCGTCACCTCCAAAGCCCGTGTAAAGATCAAGCAGGCACTGCGGGAAGAGACGGCCAAAGCGGTCGACTTCGCCAAGGAAATGCTGCAACGCCGTTTCAAGAACCGGAAGATCGAGATGGACGAACCTTACCTGATGCGTTACATCAAGAAAAAAGGGTTTAAGACCGTCACCGACTTCTATATTGAAATAGCGGAAGAACGGCTGGATGCCAACAATGTGATCGACGAATACCAGGAATATGTACGGAAGGAAACCGAAGGGAACGAACGCTCGGAAGTGCGTAGTGCCGAAGAGTACATCAAGACCACCGAAGTGGAAGAGATATCCACGAACAAGGATGTGCTTGTGATCGACAAGAACCTGACGGGTATAGAATACAAACTGGCCAAATGTTGTAATCCGATCTATGGGGATGATGTTTTCGGATTTGTTTCTACACAGGGAATTAAGATACACCGTCTGGATTGTCCGAATGCACAGGAGATGTTCAGCCGTTTCGGTTATCGTATCATCCGGGCCAAATGGAGTGGAAAAGGAGACAATGGCTACATCGTCACGTTGCGGGTGATCGGGCGTGACGACATCACGATCGTAACAAACATTACCTCGGTGATAGGGAAAGAAAACAATGTTACGCTTCGTTCGCTGAACATCGACTCGGTAGACGGTATCTTCCAGGGGAACTTCGCCGTACTGGTAAGGGATACCCATTCGTTGAATATGCTGGTCAAAAAGATAAAAGCCGTCAAAGGAGTGAAAACGGTAGACCGTCTGAACTCATAAGAAAAAAGGCTCGTCCACGAATGGCGAGCCTTTTTCATTTTTTATAACCAAATAATTAATACTAAAGTAACAAAATAAAGTTCTATATATTTTTATACAAATCAATACACTTCAATAAATTTTCTGAAAGACAAAGATAAATCTTTTTGTTCTACTTTTTTTAGAATATATCCTCACCGAACCAAATCCGGCGATTATTGAACAAAAAGATTTATTTTAAGGACAAGTTAGTCTTTTGCCTGATGTACGGTAAGTTGCGGGAATGGAAAACCGATACCTTCTGCATTAAATGTTTCATAAATAGCCTTATTGGTATCAAAATAAACGCCCCAGTAATCGGAACTTTTCACCCATACACGAACAACGACATTCACACTACTGTCGGCCAGTGCACTTAAAGCGATGAAAGGAGCCGGTTCGTTCAACACACGCGTTTCTTGTGACAGTACAGACTCGATCACACTCTTAACATGATTAAAATCGCTACCGTACTCTACACCGAAAGTCCACTCTACACGGCGGGTCGGTTCATTACCGATGTTGGTAACGACACCGCTGCTCAGCGCACCGTTAGGGATAAATATATTTTTATTGTCTGCCGTGAGCAGGATCGTATGGAAAATCTGAATTTCCCTTACCGTACCTCCCACACCTTGCGACTCGATATAATCGCCTACCTTATAAGGCTTGAAAAGCAATATGATCAGTCCACCTGCAAAGTTCGACAGGTTCCCGCTCAAAGCCATACCGATGGCAACACCGGCAGAAGCCAGCAGCGCCGCAAAAGAAGTTGTCTGTACCCCCAGCGCACCGACGACCGAAATAATCAACAGTATCATCAAGGTTACATTAACAAGACTTCCGACAAAAGTCTTCACCGACGGGTCGAAGTCACGCTTGGTTAGAATACGACGAACGAGTTTGTTTATCATCCGGATAATAAACCGCCCTACAATAAATACGATTACAGCTTTAATTATTGTCCACCCTAAATGACTGCCCTGCTCTATCAGGGAATTAATAAAACCTTCCAATCTCGGATTGGACGCCAACACATCTAATAATATCATAAATCCATCATTTTTAATTAAACACTTTTATCTTATAACAATCAAAGTCCCCAAAAGTCTTAGAAACTGTTTTGATTTTTAACAAACAGCCTTTTTTTATTCTTTTATTGTTGTTTTCGCCTATGCTTTGAGCGTCTTTTCGGCCATATCCGCCTCTCTTCTTCGTCAGATAGCCCGCTATCTTCCTCATCAGAGGGACGAATCTGCCCCGAAAAGCCTTCTCAAATCATCAGGCGAAAAAATCAAAACAGTTTCTTATAAAATGTGGCAAAGGTATAAAGTTTTTTTAATCCGGCGGCCGAACAATATATTTACGTAGCTTTGTATCCATTCCAAATAACAGATAAAAACAACAGAATGAGACTACTTTCGATATTCATTGTCTTCCTACTGGTGACGGCAAGCAGTTACGCTCAATCTTACGAAGAGTTGATTGAAAAGAGTTACGATTTCCTCGACAAGAAAGACCTGGTATCTGCCGAAGAAAGTCTGCGCTCAGCCATGCGCAAAGAACCGGGTAACCCGATGAACTACGCGTTACTGACCAACCTGGGAAGTATACAACGCCGGCAGGGAAAACTGGAAGATGCTTTGCTCTCCTATACAGCTGCACTCAGCGGACGTCCCAATAACCCGACAATCCTCGAAAACCGTGCTTCGTTATACTCCGAAATGGGTGAAACGGAAAAGGCATTGAGCGATTACAACGCCCTCCTCATCGAAGAACCGACAAACGAAGAGGCTCTCTATTGCCGGGGATTGATCTACATACAAAAGAAGAATTATATCTGGGCCGAGCAGGATTTCGACAAAATATTGGAGATCAACGAAAAGTCGGTACGTGCCCGCCTGGGACATGCCATCCTGGAAAAGATGCGTGGCAACTACGACGAGAGTGAAAAGATTTTCAATTACCTGATCAGCCAGATGCCTCGCGACTGGCTCCTGTATGAAGGACGGGCCGATGTCTACTTCATGATGGGAAAGAATGCGCGAGCCATGGCCGATATCAGCAAAATTTTTGCTGAAAGCACACCCGGTGCTTCCTTATATGTATTAAGAGGTAAAGTAAAACTGGCCCAATACGAAAAGGAGTCTGCCGCCAACGACTTTCAAAAAGCACTCGAAATGGGATACGACCCGGCAGTCATCGAGGAGTTGATGAAGATGACGAAATAAACGGGTTAAACTAAAAAGGGCGGTTTACAAACCGCCCTTATAAAAAATATCCTACTACTAAATTATTTCTTTGCAATATATTCAGCAATCCAATCCCCTACTTCACTTGTCTTATAGGCTTTACCGTTTTCAGCTATATCTTCCGTTACGACATTGGCATCCATAGAGGCGGCAACGGCTTCACGGATCAAAGCACCTTCCTCCATCAGGTTGAAAGCATATTCGAACATCAGGGCGGCACTCAGGATAGTAGCCAGCGGGTTTGCGATATTCTTTCCGGCAGCTTGCGGGTAAGAGCCGTGGATCGGTTCGAATACAGAAGTATGTACACCGATAGAGGCCGAAGGCAACATTCCGAGTGAACCTGTAATCACAGACGCTTCATCCGTCAGGATATCACCGAACATATTTTCAGTCACCATCACATCAAAACTCTTCGGCCACTGAACCAGACGCATCGCAGCATTGTCCACAAACATATATTCGGTTTCCACATCCGGATATTCTTTTTCGATTTCCTGTGCAACCTGGCGCCACAGGCGGGAAGTCGCCAATACATTCGCCTTATCGACAACTGTTACTTTCTTGCGTCGTTTCTGTGCATACTGGTAAGCCAGGCGAACGATACGTTCGATCTCCTCACGGGTATAAACGCAGGTGTCGTATGCCGTATTTCCATCTTCGCTTCTACCTTGCGGACGACCGAAATACATACCACCTGTCAATTCGCGGATACACATAAAGTCTGCTCCTTCGATCAGTTCGGCACGAAGCGGCGACTTATGCAATAACGAAGGAAACGTTGTCACCGGGCGGATATTGGCAAAAAGCCCCAGTTTCTTACGCATACCCAGCAATCCCTGTTCGGGACGTACCTTGGCAGACGGGTTATTATCGTATTTCGGAGAACCGATCGCACCAAAATAAACGGCATCACTCTGCATACAGAGCTCGTGCGTTTCGTCCGGATACGGGTTGCCTGTTTCATCGATGGCAACAGCTCCCACTAAAGCATGTTTGTAACTTAATTCATGGCCATATTTCTCACATACGGCTTTTACGGCTTTCATGCCTTGTTCTACAATCTCGGGACCGATACCGTCGCCGGGAAGGACTGCGATGTTTAATTTCATATAAATAACTGTTCTTTTAGTCTCTTTTAAATAACACATATTTGGGTTCCGTGGGGACATAACTGTCGTCATCCCACAGGGTGCTCGTAATCATCAGGTCTGCACTGTAACGGTTACAAGCGATCGGCACGTTATGAACACGACACTGGCGAAGCAACATCTGGATGTCGGCTTCGTGAGGCTGCGGATTCAAGTCGTCGATCAGAAAGATCGCCAGATCCACTTCCTTCCGTACTACCATTGCTGCAATTTCGGCATCTCCGCCTAACGGACCGGAATGCATACAAGTAATTTCAGCACCTACGCCTTTCTCGTCGAAAGCGCTGCGAATCAGTCCACCGGTGGTTCCGGTACATACCAAATGATGATGGGAAAGGAATTCTGCATTGTGTACAGCCCATTCTACCATGTCTGCTTTACGGTTATCGTGCGCTACGAGCGCAATGGTCAATCTTTTGTTCATAACTAATACCTCCTATAATTATTGTTCGATCTTATTCAGCATCTTCAGCGTTGCCTTGATGGCGGCTTCTGTCTGGTCGGCATCAAGACCGCGGGTTTTAAAGTCTACTCCGGCAAAATTCCAGCTGATGATCGTCTGTACGAAAGCGTCGGTACGACCGCCGGGAGGAATAGATACGGAATAGTTGGTCAACATCGGGAATGGACGCCCCAGATCCGAATAGATCTTACGAAGGGCGCGAACGAATGCGTCATACTGTCCGTCGCCACAAGCCGATTCCTGATAAGCCTCACCGTTGATCTCGATCTTCAGTGTTGCTACAGGCCTCAGTCCCTGTGCCAAAGATAATGAATAATTTAATATACGGATACGTTGATCTGTCATAGTATCATGGTGAAGGACATCACTGATGATATAAGGCAGGTCTTCGGTTGTCACCATTTCTTTCTTATCACCCAACTCGATAATGCGCTCGGTGATCTTACGCATGGATTCGTCGTCGACGTCTATTCCGAGCGATTCCAGGTTCATACGTATATTGGCTTTACCGGATGTTTTTCCGAGTGCATATTCGCGTACACGTCCGAAGCGTTCGGGGATCAGGTCGTTGCAATACAGATTGTTTTTACTGTCGCCATCCGCATGCACACCGGCGCATTGCGTAAAGACATGTTCTCCGATAATCGGGCGGTTCGGGGCAATATGAATGCCGGAATAGGTTTCTACCAGACGGCTCGCGGCATTGATCTTTTCTTCTTTAATAGGAGTTTCTTCTCCCAGTTGATCTTTTATTACAGCGATCACACTGCTGAGCGGTGCATTTCCTGCCCGTTCCCCCAAGCCGTTGATAGTGGTATGTATACCGTGTATTCCCGCCCGCACAGCCGAGTAGACATTGGCTACTGCCAGGTCGTAATCGTTATGGGCATGGAAATCAAAATGCAGGTCAGGATAACGATCCACCATCTGCTTACAGAAATCGTATGTATTTCCGGGATTCAGAATGCCCAATGTATCAGGCAGCATAAAACGGCGGATGGGTAGGTCTTTCAACGCATCAACCAATAGGAATACATAGTCGGGAGAATTCTTGATCCCGTTCGACCAGTCTTCCAGATAAATATTTACATCAATACCTTTTTCGGTAGCCAGCGATACAACAGAACGGATATCTGCAATATGCTGTTCAGGCAATTTGCGGAGTTGTTCGGTTACGTGTTTATACGAACCTTTACAGAGTAGGTTTACCACGCGGCAACCGGCCGATTCGATCCAGTTGAGCGAGGCGTCGCCATCTACAAAACCCAATACTTCGAGCTTATGCAGATTTCCGGTACGTTCGGCCCAGGCAGCCACACGTTTCACGGCTTCGAACTCTCCGTCCGATACGCGTGCCGAGGCTACCTCTACGCGGTTCACTCCCAAATCGCTCAACAACATTTGTGCAATGCTGAGCTTTTCATGAGCCGCAAAGGAGACACCCGATGTCTGTTCCCCGTCCCGAAGGGTTGTATCCATTATTTCTACCATCCTATTTTCTGTTTGCTTCGTACGATTCTATTTTGGACTTGTTAGCCAAGAGGTAGTCAATATCGTCAAGGCCGTTTACCAGACAGTCTTTCTTATATGCGTTGATGTCAAAGGATTCGCTTTTACCGGTTGCATTGTTGGTTATCGTCTGCGAAGGGAGATCGATCGTCAGCGTCGCTTTCGGATCGGCTTCGACAGATGCGAATATCTCTGCCAGGAACTCAGGAGAAACAACAACCGGAACGAGTCCGTTGTTCATCGAATTGTTCTTGAAGATGTCGGCGAAGAAACTGCTGACAACAGCCCGGAATCCATATCCGGCAATCGCCCAGGCAGCATGTTCGCGGCTGGAACCGCTACCGAAGTTCTTTCCGGCTACTAGGATCTCTCCTTTATACGTCTTCTGATTCAGTACAAAGTCAGGATTAGGGTTGCCCGCCTTGTCATAACGCCAGTCGCGGAAAAGATTATCGCCGAAGCCCTCGCGTGTGGTCGCTTTCAGGAAACGGGCCGGGATGATCTGGTCTGTGTCTACATTCTCCAGAGGAAGAGGTACACAGGTGGATGTTACTATCGTGAATTTTTCTTTCATTTCGTTCTTTTGATTTTTCAGTTCGTAATCTTATTACATTAAATCTCTCGGATCGGTAATCTTTCCTGTTACTGCGGCAGCCGCTGCAACCAACGGACCGGCCAGGATCGTGCGTGCACCGGGTCCCTGACGACCTTCGAAGTTACGGTTTGAGGTGGATACGGCATATTTACCGGCCGGAACCTTATCTTCGTTCATGGCCAGACAAGCAGAACAACCCGGCTGACGCAGTTCGAAACCAGCCTCATTCAAGATTTTGTCGATACCCTCGGCACGGATCTGGCGTTCTACCTGCCAGCTTCCGGGTACGAGCCATACAATTACATCATCCGCTTTTTTCTTACCTTTCACCAAAGAAGCGAAATCGCGGAAGTCTTCGATACGGCCGTTCGTACAACTACCCAGGAAGACATAATCGATCTTTTTGCCCAATACCGGCTCTCCGGCAGTGACCCCCATATAATCAAGTGATTTTTTATAAGAGATACGGCCGGCTTCGTCCACACTCTCCATTGTCGGGATGCTTTCACGTATGCCCATTCCCATACCCGGATTGGTACCGTAGGTGATCATCGGGTCGATATCTTCGGCATGGAAAACAATCTCTTTGTCGAATTTTGCATCGGGATCGCTATATAGTTCGCGCCATTCAGCCAGGCTCTTTTCCCAGGCTTCGGCACGGGGGGCGAATTCGCGGTCTTTCAGATAGTCGAAAGTCACCTGGTCGGGAGCGATCATACCGCCACGGGCACCCATTTCGATGGACAAGTTACAGATAGTAAGGCGTTCTTCCATTGTTGTATTGCGAATGGCTTCGCCGGCATACTCAACGAAATAACCGGTGGCACCGCCTGTTGTCATCTTACTTATAATGTACAGGGCAAAGTCCTTGGCTGTTACGCCCGGTCTACGTTTGCCGTCGATAGTGATACGCATCGTCTTCGGCTTGCGCTGCATGATACATTGGGTAGCCAGAGTCATTTCCACTTCGCTGGTACCGATACCGAAAGCGATAGCGCCCATAGCACCGTGGGTAGATGTGTGGGAGTCACCACAAACAATCGTCATACCCGGCTGGGTCATACCTGTTTCCGGCCCTACCACATGGATGATACCATTCTTCGGATGTTGCAGACCGTAATAAGTCAGGTTGAAATCTTTAGCATTCTGCTCCAACGTATCTACCTGGTTTTTCGATACCGGATCTTCGATCGGTTTCTCCTGGTTCAATGTCGGAATATTATGATCCGGCATACAAGTGATCTGTTCCGGACGGAAAGGCTTCAGGCCACGGGCACGTAACCCGGCGAAAGCCTGCGGACTGGTCACTTCATGGCAATACAGACGGTCGATATAAAATTGTATTGTTCCGTCGGGAAGGGTATCCACCACATGCTTCTCCCAAATCTTCTCAAATAATGTCTTGCTCATTGCTAATTATGTATTATGTTATTTTACGAACTTATTGATTGCATCGATAAAGGCTTCCACTGAAGCTGCGATAATATCGGTGTTGGCAGCAAACCCATAATAGTTATTCCCATCGTATTCAACCTGCATATGTACTTTACCCATATCGTCGCTACCCTTATTAATCGCCTGAATGAGAAACTCCTGGATAGTCATCGTGCGGTGAATGATCGATTTGACGGCTTTAATGGCTGCATCGACAGGACCGTTTCCGGATGCGGCAGCTTCAAACTTCTCACCGGCAATATCCAGACAGACACTGGCTACCGACTGTAAACCGACACCGGAAGTAACCTGCAGGTAATCCAGTTTAATACGATGCATGGCGGTACGGTCTTTGCCGGCCAGCATCAGTACGTCGTCGTCGTTGATATCTTTCTTACGGTCGGCCAGTTTCAGGAACTCTTCATATACCTTATCCAGCTTTTCCTGGCTCAGTTCCACACCCAATACACTCAGACGATGTTTCAAGGCGGCACGTCCGCTACGGGCTGTCAGTACGATTGCGTTATCGTCGATACCGACATCTTTCGGGTCGATGATCTCATAGCTTTCGCGGTTCTTCAATACGCCATCCTGGTGGATACCGGAAGAGTGAGCAAACGCATTACGTCCGACAATGGCTTTATTCGGCTGGATAGGCATATTCATCAGGCTTGAAACCATACGACTAATACCATAGATCTTAGTTGTATTGATATTTGTTTCGATAGCACGTTCTTTATGGCTGCGGAAGATCATGGCAACTTCTTCCAAGGAAGTATTTCCGGCACGTTCGCCGATACCGTTGATGGTTACTTCCACCTGGCGTGCACCATTCAAAACACCCTGTACGGTATTAGCGGTAGCCATTCCCAAGTCATTATGGCAGTGGGTAGAAATGATTGCATTCTGTATACCGTCTACGTGTTCCATCAGATATTTGATCTTTGCACCATATTCGTCAGGCAGACAATAACCGGTCGTATCAGGGATATTTACAACTGTGGCACCGGCTTTGATCACGGCCTCGACGACACGGGCCAGATAAGCATTGTCCGTACGTCCGGCATCTTCGCAATAAAATTCAATATCTTCCACATATCGTTTAGCATATTTCGTAGCTGCGATAGCACGTTCCAGAATTTCATCCTGGTTGGAATTGAATTTATAACGGATATGATAATCGGAAGTACCGATACCGGTGTGGATACGTCCGCGTTTAGCGTACTTCAAAGCTTCGGCAGCCACGTCGATATCTTTTTCGACGGCACGAGTCAACGCACAGATGGTCGGCCAGGTGACAGCTTTCGATATCTCGACAACACTATTGAAGTCCCCCGGGCTCGATACCGGAAATCCTGCTTCAATCACATCTACGCCAAGTTCTTCAAGCGCTCTTGCCACCTGAATCTTTTCAATACTGTTTAACTGGCATCCCGGAACTTGCTCACCATCTCTCAACGTGGTGTCAAAAATAAATAATCTGTCTGACATAATCTTATACTCTTAAATTTGTTTATATTCTTGTTTGTATCCATAAAAAAAGCCCTTCTCACAAGGAAGTGAGAAAGGCTCTTTAATATCTTCATGCATCAGAAAAGCACGTACAGTCTCACTTCCTATCCCGTTCCCAGAGTAGAATAATGTTTAGAGAAATAATGAGACTATTTGCTATGTTCTGTTTCATTGTCTTTTCTTATTTAACGCTGCAAAGATACAGCCTTTTTTTAAACCGCCAAATATAAAACGATATTTTTTATACGCTTTTTCTTATAATCTGAAAGAGGAAATACAATTGAATCTATAATTCATTAGTTCAAGAATGATAAAATGTACCGTTATTTGGTTATCCTCAGCTTGTCGATCTCCTTCCCTTCCGTATCCAGTATTTTTATGTTCAACACCCTGGAATCAACTTCCGCCTTCAATACGGTATTATTGGAATTTACAATAATGGGAAACCGAACGTCCTCTTTCGCATCATTCCGTATATAACGGTGAAGATGAGCACAAAGCATAATATCGACACCTGCATTATTCAGTAATGGCATAAACTTTTCAGCCACTTCCTCATTGCCATGCCATCCGCCAAAAGGAGGAATATGACAAACAACCACTTTGAATGGTGCTTCCTTATATTCTTTGCTTTCAAGTACGCCTTTCAACCATTCAGCCTGCTCCGTACGATATTGGTCATAGACAGTTATTCCGGCATACTCCAGGTCTGAATCCGGCTTATCTTCACCGCTATCCAAAATAACGAAACAGACAGGTCCCTGGCGAAACATATAATAGATATGTTCCTGTTTGGGAGAAAAATAGTCCTGGAAAGCCGTTGCGAAAGATCCGCGTGTTTCATGATTACCACGGGTATAATACATCGGTATTTCAGAAGCAAAAAGTTCTGTTGCCTTATCCATAAAGCCTTCGAATATTTCTTTTTCACTATTGAAGATAGATACCATATCTCCATTGAACAGGAACATATCGGTTGTTTTCAGGTCACAATGTGATACAAGCTTTTCCAAAAGATCACTCTTGCCATGAATATCATTAACCATCGCAAAGTTAACCGCTTGCCTGCCATGATCGCTGGTCTGAAACTCTAATGGTTGTTTCCCGTAAACAGAGGTGGCAGCCACATTCCCATATATCACTCGCCAACCGACATGACTCAGGACCTCCTGTGAATATACCCGATACCGATAACGTGTACCCCCCTTCAATCCTTTCAGATGAACTGCATGAACGGTAGATGTCTGCTTTATTCCGTTCTTTGCATTGAAGAACTTCGGACGTTCCGTCTGATAAAAATGTGTCCCGTCATCCGGTGCCAGCTCCACCCAACCTACCGATGGTTTATTGACCGTCCAGACGATTGTCACTTCATTCTCACCCAGATTTTGCAGATAAGGGGCATGGGTGATTTGGATGTCATCCTGTGAAAAGGCAGGAAGAATAGCCAATAACAAAAAGAAAAAGAAAAGATTGATCTTATTCATGGTATTATTTTAAGTTATTAATGATTTGAATTTTACAAAGATATTCAGTTCATCGCTCCTTTACAAGAAAATAAGTAGTATAAAAAAGAGGCATATCCATCGCGGACACGCCTCTCGTCTTTACTGACTATAATTTACAAATTAATTTCCTTTAAACGGATTCTGTTCAGATTCACTGATAACAGTATTCTGTGTGAATTCCAATTGTGGAATCTGATACAGGAAGCGGTAGTCATTAGACGGCAAATAACCGTAAGGAGCTTTATCGGTCGGATTATAGTTATCCAGGAAATTCAAGCCCAAAGAGAAATGACCTGCCGGATCTTCCGTGGTTGCAGCATAACGATAAAGCGGTTTCTGCAAACGCATCAAATCATACATACCTGTTACACCTTCTCCTAATAATTCCTTACGGCGTTCTACATAAATAGCTTCCAAAAGTACATCTTTATCAACTGCCGTGGTCGGTTTAGCCACTTCACGAGCGTTTTGCAACGTATTCAGATGAGACAAAGCTGCTCCCAGGTTGTTCAGGTTAGCTTCAGCTTCCGCCATGATCAATAACATTTCAGCACTACGCATGTAGCAAAATTCAGGATAGGTATGTCCCTGAGGAGAACCATTGGCATCACCATAATATTTGAATTTGTTATATGCCCATTTAGCCCTTGTTTCCTCATTACCATTAGCTGTACGATGCCAGAACATAACGGGTTTCACATCAGCATCTGTCACACCTTCGGTTTTTGTACATTTACTGCCACGGAAATCAGTTTCGTCAAACAATTGTACATACCTGGAATCAACAAATAAGTTGATGAAGCTATAAATCGGACCATCAGTCATACCTTCACCATAACTCGGATCCTGATTATACCAATAGTTAAACTCTGTATTGGAACTAATATTAGACAAGTTTGTAAACTTAATTCCCCAGATAACTTCCTTACATCCGTCTGAGATTAGATTATCAAATCCACTACACCATTCCGTTTTAGTCATCAATGAAGAATGATTGTCATACAACTTCTTTGCTTCCGTCAGTGCATTATTCCAGTCACCCATCACCTGATATACACGAGCCAGATAACCGGCAGCAACTTCAGCATTCACACGCCATTCTTCGATACGTTCAAAAGAAGCCAGCAGAGATTCTGCATCTTTAAGATCCTTGATCACCTGCTGATAACCTTGTTCTACAGTAGAAAAAGGCATGGAATCAGGATCATCGGAAGACAAACGAAGAATAACACCACGTTTATCTTTAGCAATAGCATAAGTCTGCTGATAATTCAAAAGTAGATTGAAATAAGCGATACCACGCATGGCCAGGCACTGTCCTTTCAATTCAGCTTTCTCAGCTTCACTACCTGTCGCTTCGGGAAGTGCATCAATAATGACATTTACCTGGTTGATAATTTTATACATATTTGTCCAGATTCGTTTTGCATAGTCACCAGCAGATTGCGTACGACCTTCGCTAAAACGATAGTGATCTTCTACCGAACCACCGTAATTCTTTGTACTCAGGATATCTGCACCCAGCAAATCATATCCCATGCACAGCCCGGTAACACCAGCATAACAAGCATCGTTCTGACTGCTGGCACCGGATTCACCTAATAATAAATATTTATAAGTACCGGTCAACGACATATTCAATCCCGTCGTACTGGAGAGGATGGTTGATTCATCTACATCCGTTGATGAATTGGTAGTCAATTCCCCCGTACAATTGCTCAGAGAGATCGCCAATAAAGCAATTGCTGTAAATTTAAATGTTCTATATAATCTTTTCATACTTCGACTTAATTAAAATGTTACCTGAATACCTGCCATATAAACTCTTCTTGATCCCTGAACACCATTATCGGTTTCGGTATTACCATTGTAGTTATTACCTAACACACCGGTTTCCGGTTCGCTGTGACGTTTAGCAGCCGGTCCGAATGTACACAGGTTGTCACCTGTCAGGTAAACACGAGCATTGGCAATACCCAGTTTCTGAGTCAACATTTTCGGAATCGTATAGCCCAATGTAACGTTTCTCAAACGCAGAAAGTCGTTGTTGAACAAGAAGAAATCCGTACGTTTCACATTCAAGCTGGCATTAGCGGAAGACAGACGGGAGAACTCAGCCTGATCACCCGGTTTTTCCCAACGTTTTCCTTCCACCAGGTCCTGAATCATGCCTACGCCATCCAAACCTGCTGTACGTTCCAACCAGGTATAATCGTACATAGTAGCTCCAAACGAAGCATAGAACATGAATGACAAGTCAAATCCTTTATAATTAAATGTATTGGTAATAGATCCGAAAGCAGTCGGAATAGCTGATCCGCACCATTGGTAATCATTCATGGTCACATCCGAATAGTTTTCAGTTGTTTTCCATCCGCCATTACCATCCTTGATCAGATAAAGACGATTACCATTGTCCGGATTTACACCGGCATGTTTCGGCATGTAAAATTCATACAATGAATGTCCTTCTTCCAGTTTATAGGTTGCACCACGATTTGCATAAGTATAAGCACCACCAGGCAAATAAGTTACTTCATTGTCCAAAGTAGAGAAGTTTAAGTCAATATTCCACTGGAACTCCTTATTCTTAATAGCGGCAGCGCTTAAAGTAATTTCAAAACCACTGTTACGGACATTACCTAAGTTCGTATTGTAACCGGCAGCATCCCCAACCTGTGCTGACAACGGCAGGTCACGATAATACAACAAATCTTTTGAACTGCGTGAATAATATTCGATTGTTCCACTCAGACGATTCAGGAAAGAAAAGTCTACTGCAATGTTATATTGTTCGTTTCGTTCCCATTTCAGGTTTGGAGTGGCAATAGTCATCGGCTTGTAACCAGCTGCACCAAACAGGTTTTCTTTTGTATAATAAGCCTGGTAAGCATACAGAATTTCATCTCCAGCCTGCCCGTTACCTGCATTACGAGGATATAACTTATCATTACCCGACGTACCATAGCTACCACGAAGAGAAAGATTATCCAACCAACTGCTTGTATTTTCCATGAATTTTTCTTTCGAGATTCTCCAGGATGCACCTACAGAGAAGAAGTTACCCCAGCGACTATCTTTGCTGAAACGGGAAGATCCGTCACGACGGAAAGAAGCCGACAAGTAATATTTGTTCTGGAAATTATAATCCGCCTTACCAAAGAACGACAGCAAAGAATAACGATTGCGCCAGGAGTTAATTTCCCAATTAGTTGTTGTTGAAGCCGTTTCAAATTGACCTATCTGCATGATACCTTCACCATAACTATAGTCATACTGTTGGTTATAGTGATAAAACTCATGACCTAACATAAGATCCAGATTATGTTCACCAAAAGATTTATTCCAGGTCAACAAATTATTCCAGGTTACAGACTGAGTCTTGTAATTAGTACGGGAAGCCCAACCACCATTTGTAAGCACTGTAACACCGTATGGCTGCTGTTGTCCTTGTCCGTGAACAGCTGAACCATATTGATATTGCGTTTCCGTAATATCATCCAGGTTTACATTCGTCTTGAATTTTATATCGAAAGGCAGATTCAGACCTGCAAAATAGTGAGCTGTCAGCATGCCACCTTCTTTATTGTTAAAGTCGTCATCATTAGGGTTATTCCAATAGTCACCGGAATTAGCCAAACTGTGTATACCAAAGAAGTTTGCTGTATTTTCACCAAAATCATAGATACGCTTTCCTGTCTTTTCGGAAGTATACCAAGCAGTGTTATCTTCGTTACGCAACCAAGGTGAATTCAATGTATTTGTATATACAGTAGCACGGGTTGCACCGGAGATATTCTGACGTGAATAGCTATAAGCCAGGCTTCCACCCATATTCAACCAATTCGTCAACTCGGTAGTAACACTGGCACGGAATGAATAACGTTTATAATACTGGTTATTAGCATACCCCTTATCATTCAAATAAGATAAAGATGTGAAATAATTGGTTTTGCCATCTTGTGTAGCACCACTGACATCAATGCCGTAATCCTGACGCAATTTTCGTGAGAACAAAGCACCATACCAGTCATAATCGCTTTCATCCCACACCATTTCCAGGTCCGGGTTAGTCCAGCAATTACCATCGCCATCATGCAGTACATAATTGGAAGCATCGCCTGTCCATTTAAACGGAGTGACATATACAGTTTCTCCCTTTGAGTTTACACGCGGATTGACAGCACGTGACAATAGATTAGCAGAAGCATAATCACCGGCCGTCTTTGAATCCAGACCTTCTACATAGTGTTTGTCATTATAAATACCACGCCACAAATTAGTTAATTGCTGGTAGGGATCTGCCTTTTTAGGATTTGCTACCGCATTGTCGGAAGTACCCCAAGCACCACGGAAATTTATAACCGGCTTACCGACTTTACCTTTTTTAGTTGTAATTACCACGACTCCGTTTGCTGCACGTGAACCGTACAGTGAAGAAGCGGCAGCATCCTTCAAAACAGTCATTGACTCAATGTCTGAAGGTGAAATAGAATTTATACTACCGTCATAAGGCATACCATCCACCACATATAACGGAGTTGTCTTACCGGACATAGAACTGATACCACGAATCTGGATACGAGTTTCACCACCCGGGTTACCTTCATTATTGGAAACATTCACACCGGCACTCATACCTTGTAAGGCTTCCGTAAAGCTAGTAGCAGAAATTTTTTCCAGTTGATCAGACTTTACCACAGAAGCAGAACCTGTAAAAGAGGACTTTTTTGCTGTACCATAAGCAACAACTACGACCTCATCCAAATCCTGAGTATCGCTTGTCAGCTTTACTTTTATTGAACTTTGTCCATTCCAAACAACCTCCTGTGTCTGTAATCCGACAAAAGAAACAACAAGAACATTTCCTTTTTGAATACCATCCAATACAAAATTACCATCCATATCCGTAATTGTACCATAGGAAGTACCTTTGATAGAGATAGAGGCACCGGCAACCGGCCCCATTTCATCCTCTACGAAACCTGTAACTTTGTTTTTCTGCTGCGTGATCGTAGCACCTAATGAGGTCGGAATCACAACGGCATTAATAGTCCCGGCTGAACCAAATACAGTAGCCAGAAGTAATGCCTTAACCAGTCTCGAGTTTGTCAACATAAGCTAAAATTACAATTAAACGATTAAACCTATTTTAACTACGCGATAGCGTTCACAAATACTCTGATTTGATTTAAAATAAGAGACTGACTTTCTGAACTTTAATACTATCGAGGAAATACCTGATCTCCAGAAAAGCATTTAAATACTTAAATTAAATGCCATAGTCTCTATAGAACTATTGTCTTGTTTTTTAGAATAAAGTAGGTTTTGTTAAATTCTTGAAGCATGCATAAATATACAAGAATACTTATTTTATCTCTACTAATATCGATATACCAATGGCAATAAACAACTTAAGGTTGTTTTTATATAATACACACCTTGCATCTCTTTGGGATTACTTATGTTAAAATTCTTAACCAATAACATTTTAACGGTATAATTAAACTCAAATTAAATAATATTACTATATTTGTCTCCTGGAATATATGAGTTCTATAGAAACTATGGTATTCAAGACATAAAAAAGGAGCCCCTAAAAGTTCCTTCTTACTATTAATAGTAATCTAGTTTTTACTGCCCGCTCCAGGGATTCTGATCAGCCTCTGAGATTGCATCGTTATTAAGGATTTCCATTTGAGGAATCTGACAGAAGAAACGGTAATCATTCGATTCAAGAATCCCCACAGGTTGAAGATCACTGACATTATATCCATTCAAGTATTGCATACCCCATACATAATGCCCGGCAGGATTTGCTGTCGTTTCACCATAACGCACCAATCGCTTCTGCAAACGAACCAGATCATAAAAACCTGCCTGTCCTTCACAAATCAGTTCTTTACGACGTTCTTTGTAGATATCTTCTAATAATGAATCCCCACCACTATTGGTAGTCGGAGTCGCATTACGTGCAACCTGCAAACGATTCAATAAAGTAAGAGCCTCTCCTGTACTACCTTTCTGTGCAGCAGCCTCCGCCATAATCAGCAACATTTCAGCACCACGCATCAAGCACACTTCAGGACGGGTAGCACTTTGGATCACACTTCCTCCATCTTCTCCATAATGTTTATACTTATCGAACGCCCATTTTGTATTGATTTCTTTGTTTGCATTCTTTGTTCGTTTCCAGAACTGATAGCGGTCTTCCTTTTCTTCAAATAATTTCACAAACTGCTCATCCACAAAGTAATCCAGGAAAGAATAGATCGGCCCATCCGCATAACCTTCACCATAACTTTCGTCCTGATTGTACCAGAAGTTAAACTGCGTACTACCTCCCAGGTTGTTATCGGCTGTATACTTCATCGCCCAAACCACTTCCGGATAATTGCCGCTGATCATATCGTCGAATCCCGAACGATACTGTTCACGCGTCATCAACTGACTATGGTTGTCATAAACGATCTTCGCTTCATTGTAAGCCCCTTCCCAGTTCTGCATCACCAGATATACACGAGCCAGAATACCGGAACAGATCTCCGAATTAATTAACCATAAGTCTGTCGGATGATAATCAGCAAGCAACGACTTTGCAGTGGTAAGGTCAGATACGATCTGAGTATATATTTCCTCCACAGTTGAAAAGCCTTTATGAGCCTCATCAGTGGAAGATGTACGCAAAATCACACCCCGTTTGTTTTTTGCAATAACATACGTCTGCTGGTAATTCTGAATCAAATGGAAGTATTGGATTCCACGCATAGCCAGTGCCTGCCCTTTAATATGCTTCTTTTGCGTTTCATCACCGCTGGCATTATCTACATTGGTCAGGATGATGTTAGCACGGTTGATCACGTTATAGCACATCGACCATATCTTGGATGCATTCCCATCCGCCTGAGTCTTTGAGTTCGAATATTGATAAGCCGTTACCTGGTCGCCACCCATATTAGTATGGCTCACGATATCCGCACCTCCTGCATCGACATACATTTGGAAACCCGGAAGCCCGGCATATACACGATCGCCTTTATCCGTATTAAAATACAACTGTTTATAAGCCGAGGTCAATACTTTTTCCAGCTGGGATATATTCTCGAGCACATCCGTATCATTCACTTTCACATACGAACTGGTTGTCAGATCGTCATCACATCCTGTCAGGGTAAAACCTACAAAAACGAGGGACAGGAAGGATATGTTTATAAATAATCTTTTCATAAATATCTTTTTTGCATTTATAATGTGATTTGAATACCGACCATATACAGTCTTCTTGAACCCTGAATACCGTTATCCGTTTCAGCGTTACCATTATAACTGTTACCCATTACACCTGTTTCGGGATCTGTAAAGCGCTTCTTTGCCGGTCCGAAAGTCAACAGGTTATTACCTGTCACATACACACGCAGGTTTTCCACCAATGCCTTACGGCTGATATTCTTTGGCAAAGTATAACCTAAAGTCAGGTTTCTCAGACGCCAGTAATGGTTGTCAAACACAAAATTATCGGCATATTTAACTGTTGCGCCATATTGAGTATACGACCAACGGGGGATAAGTGTTCCCGCATCACCCGGCTGCCTCCAGCGGTCTTCCACCAATTCTTGTACGACACCTACACCCGGACGGTTCATAATACGTTCTTTATAGGTATAGTCAGAAATCTTTGATCCATAAGAATAATAGAACATAAACGACAGGTCGATCCCTTTAAACTGGAAGTTGTTGGTGATAGAACCAAATACTTTAGGAATAGCGGAACCACAATATACAAAATCATCAGTAGTTACTTTCGCCTGATCTTCCGTACGCACCCAACCGCCATTACCATCACGGATCAACCAACCCGGCAGACCTGTTTCAGGATTCACACCGTCATATTGAGGAGCGATAAATTCGTAGATAGACTTACCTTCTTCCATTTTATAGGTACAAGCCGTACCGGCATAGGTATAAGCACCAGTCGGCAGATAAGTAACCTCATTCTTTAAGGTACTCATATTAGCATCGATATCCCATCTGAAATCTTTTGAAGTAAAGATGTTGGCATTGACAGTTATTTCAACACCACTATTACGAAGGTCACCGATATTCATATTATATCCGGAAGTAGCACCTACCTGGGCCGACAGAGGCAATTCTTTATAATACAACAGGTCATGGGATGTACGGGAATAATATTCCACCGTACCGCTCAGACGACTGAGGAAAGAAAAGTCCAAACCTACGTTCCATTGCTTATTGCTCTCCCATTTCAGATCCGGAGTCGGAGTTGTGGAAGGCTTCAAACCTGATTTCAGGTAAAGGTCGTCACTTTCGTAAGTTCCCTGATAACCATATAATACTTCATCACCTGCTTTACCGTTACTAGCGTTACGTACGATCAATTTATCGTTACCGGTCGTACCATAACTGGCGCGAAGTACCAGATTGTCAATCCATTTTGCATCTTCCAGGAAACCCTCTTTCGATATTCTCCAGGAAGCACCGGTCGACCAGAATGTACCCCAACGGTTATCGGAACTGAAGCGGGAAGAACCATCCTCACGAATAGAGGCAGAGAGATAATACTTATTCAGGAAATTATAATCCAACTTTCCAAAGAATGATAACAAAGAATACTTATCACGGCCTCCCCATACACCAAAATTTTTGGTTGTATTCGATAACTCGTATTTACCTAATTCCATGATTCCTTCACCCCAACCTTGCTCATAGTGGGAATCCCAGGTATACCACTCGTGACCAGCCATAGCGGAGATATTATGATCACCGATCGACCAGTCGCCCGACAACACATTATTCCAGGTAGTAGAGCGCTTATTGAAATCATAACGGCTGGCATAACCTCCATCCGCCAGGATAGAAATTCCATAAGGAGCAGTCTGACCACTACCATGCACAGCAGATGTATACACCATTGAACGACTCCAATAATCGTCGATATTCAAAGCAGAACGGAACTTTAGGTTATACGGCAATTTAAACTCTGTGTTAAACTGAGCCGAAAGAATATGCCCCATATTATTATCAAAACTATCATCATTCCCATTATCCCAATAGTCACCCGAATTGTTCAGGACATGCGCTCCAAAGAAGTTGTTGGTATATTTACCATAGTCGTACATTCTTTTTCCGGTCTTTTCCGAAACCACCCATCCTGTATTATCCTCGTTACGCAACCAGGGAGACGACAGTGTTGTCGTAAAGTTTGCAGCACGGCTGGCACCTCCCGATACATTTTGGCGATGACGGGAATATGACAAGCTACCTGCAACTTTCCACCAGTCGAACAGTTCCGTACTTAAATTCGTACGGAAAGAATACCGTTTGTAATACTGGCGATTTCCATACCCCTGATCATCCAGGTAACCACCGGAGAAGAAATATGAAGTCTTACCATTTCCGGTTTGCCCACTTATATCCACACTATAATCCTGACGTAGTTTTCGGGAGAAGATGGCCTTATAAACATCCCAGTCGTCTTCATCCCATACATATTCCAGATTAGGATTCATGTAAGGATTTCCGTTACCGTCATGCAAAACATAATCTTCGTTGATGTATCTAAACGGGGTCACATAAATAGTTTCACCCTTTGAATTTCTCGTTGCTTTTACCTGCTTGGTCAATGCCTGGGAAGATGCATAATCGCCGGCAGCCTTGGCATCCATGCCGTCGTAAAGCAATGCATCGTAATACAATGCATACCAGGTATTTTCCAACTGTTGATAAGGATTAGCCTTTTTAGGGTTCTTTACCGCATTGTCGGAAGTACCCCACGCCCCGCGGAAATTAATCTGAGGTTTAGCTGATTTCCCCCTCTTGGTAGTAATCATCACAACACCATTCGCAGCACGCGAACCATACAAAGAGGTTGCCGCAGCATCCTTCAACACCGTCATCGATTCGATATCCGTCGGATTGATCTGGTTAAGACCACCATCGTAAGGCATACCATCCACAATATACAAAGGATCAGCCTTTCCGGACATAGAAGCAATACCACGAATTTCGACACGAGCTTCAGCACCGGGGTTACCTTGTACGTTTACAACATTCACACCGGCCGACATACCTTGTAATGCTTCAGTAAAACCGGTACCCATTACCTTTTCCAGTTTCTCTGCTTTCACAACAGAGGCCGACCCGGTAAAGGTCGATTTCTTAGCTGTACCATAAGCAACAACCACAACTTCATCCAAATCCTGTGTCGCATCACTCAACTTGACATTTAAGTTGGCTTGCCCGTTCCACGTAATCTCCTGCGTAGCCAAGCCGACAAAAGATATTACAATAACCGATCCCCGCCGGACATTATCCAGGGTAAATCGACCGTCGGTATCGGTAATCGTACCGACAGAAGTTCCTTTTACTACGACAGAAGCACCGGCTATGGGCCCCATATCGTCAGAGACAAGGCCTGAGACCTTATTTCCCTGTTGCACTACCATCGTTTCGGGACTTGTTGGAATAGCTGCAACTACAGTACCCGCAGCTCCAAACAATACAGAAAACATTAGTGATTTAATTAGTTTTGAGTCTGTCCACATAGTTAAATTCAAGACTTTAATTAAATAATTTTAATCATAACAGTATTCATTTCATTAGAGGTTACACTTCTCTCCTCAAAAAGCGCCAGGTCCATACGCACTAAAATAAAGTTCACAAAATCAAGACACACAACTTTTTACCCACAAACACCAACCTATTTATCTTGACTAAACACACCGTACTTTCTTCAACAAATATAATCTATCATTAATAACCGCAAGCATAAAAATATACATTTAATACTTTATTCCTCACTATTTAACAATTCTTTGTTAAGAAAAGTAACTCCATAAAAACTCCTAACCTATCAAATACAATAAGTATATGAGATCAATAAACCCGCTCCACCAATAACGGGCTTTAACATATAAAACCGTGATGTTCCATACCGATGACAGATGACAGATTCAGTTGCAGATAAAAACAGCTATCTGCAACCGTTTACATCCTAATAACCAAACAAATACAAACAACAGTTGCAGATGACAGATAAATTCGGAAAACTTTATGATAGAAAACTTACTTAGCTAAAATTTGTCACACAGGCAACCACTATATCCCTTCCCGGCACCTTTTATTGCATAGCCAGGGAGTTTCTAAATCAAAAGTCCCCGCTACTTATTATTACCCTGTACAGGGTAGCTATCCAAAGTGTACAGGATGAATAATCAGGGTGTACAGGATAATCAGACAAGATGTACAGGGTATATTTAATAAGTAAGGACTTTGGTATTAATAAGTCATGAGGAAAGACTTAGTTAGTCATAGGTTTATGCTTAACTGGTAACGGGAAAGAAAAAGCGGCAACCCGGAACATACCGGATTACCGCTTTATATCGCAAGATGTTTAATACTTATTTATCGCACCAACTATTAGTTGTTTTCGGGACGAAGTTTACGAACAACAGCACCGGCACGCCACATTTCGCTTTCACGAAGTGCTTTCAGTTCTTTTTCAAGACCTTCACGGTAGTCAGGTTTGCTGTTAGTATCGATAGAACGCTGTGCTTCGTTACCGCATGCAACTTCGCTATACAATTTCTGGAATACAGGTTTTGTGGCATCGTGGAACGGGCCCATCCAGTCCAAAGCACCGCGCTGTGCAGTAGTTGAACAGTTTGCATACATCCAGTCCATACCATTTTCTGCGAACAAAGGCATCAACGACTGTGTCAATTCTTCTACTGTTTCATTGAATGCTTCAGAAGGTTCGTGACCATTTTCACGCAGTGTTTCGTACTGAGCAAGCAGCAATCCCTGGATTGCACCCATCAAAGTACCACGTTCGCCGGTCAGGTCGGAATATACTTCTTTCTTGAAAGTTGTTTCGAACAAGTAACCTGAACCCACACCGATACCCAGTGCAATTACACGATCCCATGCTTTGCCTGTTGCATCCTGGAAGATTGCGTAGCTTGAGTTCAAACCACGGCCCTGCAGGAACATACGACGAAGTGAAGTACCCGATCCTTTCGGAGCAACCAGGATTACGTCTACATCGGCAGGAGGGATGATGTTTGTACGTTCTTTATAAGTAATACCGAAACCGTGAGAGAAATACAAAGCCTTACCCGGAGTCAGGTATTTTTTGATACGCGGCCATACTTCAATCTGTGCGGCATCTGAAAGCAGATACTGTATGATTGTCGCTTTTTCGCAAGCTTCTTCGATATCGAACAGTGTTTCGCCCGGTACCCAACCGTCTGCAACGGCTTTTTCCCAAGTCTTACCACCTTTACGTTGTCCTACAATTACGTTAAAACCGTTGTCGCGCAAGTTCAGGCTCTGACCCGGACCTTGTACGCCATAACCTATCACAGCGATAGTTTCGTCTTTCAATACTTCTCTTGCCTTTTCCAACGGAAATTCTTCGCGGGTTACTACATTTTCGTCAACGCCGCCAAAATTCATTACTGCCATTTTCTTTTTACTATTAAAATGTATATAAAATAATTTGTCTCTTTCTATATGGTTATTTCCAGGTAACGGCGGCACGGCTGATCGCTTTGCCGTCATTACATATTGCCATATTATATTTGTCTGCGGATACTTCCTGATGATGAAGGGTCAACTCCATACCGTATTTACCTTCAGACTGATAAGCTATTTCGAAACGGCTTATCTCTTTTTCACGGAACATGCCGATATCGAACAGGTCGAGCAGATGCTCCATATATTTGATACTGTTCAGATGACCGTTCACATCGAGATCGCTGTATTTCACACGATAGGACTCACCGGGTATGTTGTTTTCTACCGGGGCGATCTTACCGGGTTTCTCGATCGGACAGGGACGGTCGGTGACATAGACACTCAGCCCTTCTACATCGAGCAAGGTCGGACGACGGGTTTCCACATCGATAGCCGCCCAGATAGAACGGGCAAAGCCGAATGTTTTACCTTCTCCGTTCACCAGTTCGAAACAGCGGCTGGTAAATAACTTTCCGACTTCATCGACCCAGGTATATAAGGTTACGGACTCGGACATAGCCGGATAGGAAGTCATTTCGATTGCCAGACGGGAAAGCACCCATGCGGTATGCCTTTCGGTCATGTCGTTATAACCGAATCCACGGTCGGCGGCATGACAAGAAGCGGCGTGCAGCAAATAAGTTCCGATCATCGGAATAGTGATGCGGCCCCGAAAGTCCATTAGATAGGACTCGGTTACGAAATGAAATTCTCCTACTTTGTTCTTCTCCATAATCTTCTTTTTACAAGGGACGAAGTCCTTCTGTTTGTATTAATGTTTATCCTGCAACTTCTTTTCCATCGAGGACAGCATATCGCTCAGACGCTCTACCTTACTCTTCGTAATCGCAACACGACCGGAACGGATGAATTGCAACACACCGATCGTCTCACTCAGTTCTTTGAACAAGGCTTGTGTTTCATCATAATGACCACTCTTTTCGAGTACGACACAGCTCTCGTTCATTTCGAGGATACGGGCATTATACTTACGGATCAGATCTTCTACCGTACCCATCTTGATAAAGAGTTCGGTACTCAGTTTGTAAAGAGCTATTTCCTGGTAAACCAGGTCCTCATCCGTATTATAATAAGCTTTCAGAATATCCACACGTTTGTCGATCTGCTTAACGACCTTATCGATCGTATCTTCGTCGGCAAAGGTAGTAATTGTAAACTTATGTATTCCCTTTATAGCAGAGGGAGAAACAGAAAGCGTCTCAATATTCAGTTGCCGGCGCGTAAAGATAACGGTTATCTGGTTCAGAAGACCTACTGTGTTTTCTGAAAAGATAATAACGGTATATAAATTTTTCGTATTCATAATTGTTCCTCCTTACTTAGCACCTAAAATCATATTCGTAACGCTTCCTCCGGCCGGAACCATCGGATATACCATTCCACAGGTTTCCACGTTGGCAACCAACAGGTAAGCGCCGTCATGGTTAAGCATTTCTTCTATTGCACCGTCCAGTTCTTCACGGCTGTCAACAGCGCGGGAAGCAATACCGAATGCCTTGGCTATCGCGACAAAGTCCGGATTTTTCATGATGGTGTTCGAATAACGTTCCTGGAAGAACAATTCCTGCCACTGGCGTACCATACCGAGGAAATTATTATTAAGAACGATGATCTTCACATTCAGTTCTTCCTGCATGATGGTTCCCAGTTCCTGGATAGTCATCTGGATACCACCGTCGCCGGTAAAGAAACAAACCGTACGGTCGGGAGCACCCAGTTTGGCTCCGATAGCAGCGGGAAGACCGAAGCCCATCGTACCCAGACCTCCTGAAGTTACCACACTACGGGTTTGTTTATATTTGAAGTAACGGACACCCATCATCTGGTTTTGACCTACATCGGTAACCAGGATGGCATCATTGCCGGTTGCTTCGGATACTTTACGTACTACTTCACCCATCTTCAACTGACCTTCGGTAGGGAAAAGTTCCTTACGGATCACTTTTTCTTCTTCTTCCTTTTCATCCGGCTCAAACTCGGCATTCCATTCGGGACGCTTCCGTTCTTCCAATAAAGAGGTGATCATCGGAATGGTGTGTTTGGCATTACCCAATACCTTTACATCAACAGGTACATTCTTTCCGATTTCCGAGTTGTCGATATCCAGATGGATAATTTTTGCCTGCTTGGCGTATGTCTTCAAATCGCCGGTTACACGGTCGTCGAAACGCATACCGATAGCGATCAACACATCACATTCGTTTGTCTTCCGGTTAGGTCCTACATTTCCATGCATACCAAGCATACCTTTATGTAAGGGAAAGTCGGAAGGAAGTGCCGACAATCCTAATACGGTCGAACCGGCAGGTATATCGTTTTTCTCCAAAAAGGCTTTCAATTCCTCTTCTGCCCCTCCCAGGATAACCCCCTGGCCTACCAGACAGAATGGTTTCTTTGAACCATTGATCAGAGCGGCAGCGGCTTCAATACGTTCCTGCTTGATATCCGGCTCCGGCTGATAACTGCGTATATAATTTACCTTTTCGTATTCATAATCCACCAAACCTACTTGTGCATCTTTGGCCAGGTCAAGTACTACCGGACCGGGACGTCCCGTCGATGCGATATAGAAAGCACGGGATACGGCCCAGGCTATTTCTTCCGGCTTACGGATCTGATAGGCCCATTTAGTGATTGGTTGCGTAATACCGATTACGTCGACTTCCTGAAAAGCGTCGGTACCCAGCAGTGGAGACGGAACTTGTCCGGCAATTACTACCATCGGCGTACTGTCCATCAACGCATCGGCAATACCGGTAATGGTATTTGTTGCTCCTGGTCCGGAAGTAACCAACGTTACCCCCACTTTACCGGAAACGCGGGCATATCCCTGAGCCGCATGTGTTGCACCTTGTTCATGGCGTACCAGAACGTGTTTCAATTGATCTTTATAGTCATATAAACTATCATATATAGGAATTGCCTGTCCACCCGGATAACCGAAGATAGTATCTACTCCTTCAGCGATCAGCGCTTTCAGCAAAGCTTCCGAACCGGTTATCTTTTGTTTATCCATCTCTAAATTATAGTATTTGGTGTTTTATTAATCTTCTACAATTCGTACACCGCCTTTATCGGCCGAAGCAACCATCTTTGCGTATGCCTTCAGTGCTTTCGATACCGTACGCTGGCGGAAAGGAGGAGTAAAGGCTTTCGGTCCGCGGGCTTCTTCTGCCTGACGGCGCTTGGCGAGTTCTTCATCGCTAACCTTTACGTTTATGGTTCTCTCAGGTATATTAATTTCAATAATATCGCCGTCTTTCACTAAGCCAATCGCTCCACCTGCTGCTGCTTCGGGAGAAATATGTCCGATTGACAAACCTGATGTTCCACCGCTGAAGCGTCCGTCTGTGATCAATGCACATTCCTTACCCAGGTGTTTACTCTTTATATAAGAGGTAGGATACAACATTTCCTGCATACCCGGACCACCCTTCGGACCTTCATAGGTGATAACGACGACATCGCCGGAGACGACTTTGTCTTTAAGGATACCCTCGCAAGCAGCATCCTGCGAATCGAAAACTTTTGCCGGACCTGCAAAACGGAAGATACTTTCATCTACCCCTGCCGTTTTGACAACACAACCATCCTGCGCTATATTTCCGTAAAGAACAGCCAGACCACCATCTTTTACATAAGCATGTTCCACATCACGGATGCAACCGGCAGTACGGTCTGTATCCAATTCCTTATAATAGCTTTCCTGTGATCCGAGCACCAGATTGAAACGGTGTGCCGGAGCACTTTTATAAATATTGACAGCTTCTTCCGTTACGTTTACGGATGTGATACAATATTGGTCGATCGCCTGTCCCAAGGTCAGTCCGTCCACACGCTTCACCGAATCATCCACCAGACCGGCTTTTACCAATTCATTCATGATACCCATAATACCTCCTGCACGGTTCACATCTTCCACATGATAGGAACAGCTCGGAGCCACTTTACAGATAACCGGGGTTTTACGGGAAAGCATATCGATATCTTTCATGGTGAAATCGGCTTCCGCTTCATGGGCTATTGCCAGTAAGTGAAGGACTGTATTGGTAGATCCTCCCATTGCAATATCGAGTGACATCGCATTCAGGAATGCTTGGCGGGTGGCAATGCTACGGGGTAATACAGAATCATCCCCGTCACGATAATATTTAAACGCATTATCCACGATCATTTTGGCAGCCTTTTTAAACAGGCGGGTACGGTTGGCATGAGTAGCCACCACTGTACCGTTACCGGGAAGAGCCAGACCGATCGCTTCATTCAGACAATTCATCGAATTAGCAGTAAACATACCGGAACAACATCCGCAGGTCGGACAAGCCGAACGTTCAACCTTCTCTACCTGTTCATCGCTCACTGAATCATCGGCAGCTTCGATCATAGCATCGATCAGGTCGAGTGCACGACCATCCAGGTTACCGGCTTCCATTGGGCCTCCTGATACAAATATGGTTGGAATGTTCAGGCGCATACTGGCCATCAGCATACCCGGAGTGATCTTGTCGCAGTTGCTGATACATACCATAGCATCTGCCTTATGCGCATTCACCATATATTCGACGCTATCTGCAATAATGTCGCGGGAAGGAAGGGAATAAAGCATTCCGTCGTGTCCCATGGCAATACCGTCGTCGATAGCGATCGTATTGAATTCTGCGGCAAAGCAACCGAGCTTTTCAATCTCCGCTTTCACCTGCTGTCCGATCTCGTGCAGATGCACATGTCCCGGGACAAACTGGGTAAATGAATTCACAATGGCTATAATCGGTTTACCGAACTGCTCTTCTTTCATGCCGTTGGCACGCCACAAAGCACGGGCGCCGGCCATGCGTCTACCCTCTGTGCTATATGAACTTCTTAACGGATTCTTCATCATATTTGTTTTTATCTTTTAGTCAATAAAAAAGCCCTTCTCTATATGGAGAAAGGCTTAAGAAATATCATTTACGACTTCACAACTTCTTACACACCTTTCTCCTTACCTACTAATGACTAGAAGGACCACCACGAGAATAATATGTAATACATTGTTCATCATCTTTTCTTATCGTCTTTAATTTGTTTGACGCTGCAAATGTAGAACAATAATTTATATGAGCAAAGGATTTAAAAGAAAAATCTTACTTTTTCTTTCATTTATCAATAAAACAACAACCAACCCTTGCATTTTAACAGAAAAAGCATCGAAGGCCTTACAACCTCCAATGCTTTCATAACTATTTCTTAAAGATTTACGATTTTAACAATGTCATACCAAATCCCGGAGTATCAGCAGGCGTCAAAATACCATTCCTCAATATAGCATGTCCAAAGTCAATATCTGAAGAATAGCAAGTAACTCCTTCTATTGTACAAACATTACCTAAGCCCGAAGCTAAATGCATCGTATATAACGTTTTTACATATTCCCCCCAGTTATGAGGCGAAGCTAGCAATTTATGCTGTTTCAAGGTTGGAATTAACTCTCTCCATCGGCTAAACCCATACCCAATTAAATCCTCCAGATAAACATCCAACAAGCCTTTATCTCCTAGATCAAGAGCCAATGGCAAATCTGGATAAGCCTCTCCATCAGCCAATAAAGTATTCCTCCTCCTGTTATTGCCCAACCAAGTTCTCAAAATTGCATAATCTTTTTCTGTTTCGCGAAATGGTTCTTCAATCCACCATAATGGAACCTCTTCAATCCCTTCCAAATAACGAATAAAAGTATCAATATCATACCCGTCATTTGCATCAACCAAAATATCACAATCCGGGAAATAATCATGTACTAATTTCGTAACTTCAATATCTCGTTTTAATCCTGCTTCAGGTGAAAGCCATTTTTTACCACGACCGATTTTAAGTTTAAATTGCCGATAACCATGTTCATAGTCATATCGACACTCTTCAAATATCTTATCTAAACCGGAAGGATTCTCCTTGGGATCAATATCATCCATATATATCATACCACTGTAGCACTTAGTTGCTAATGGATTCTCCCTACCTAATAATTTATAAACAGGTTTTTCCAATATAACCCCCGCCAAGTCATGGAATGGTATATCAAAAATCAAAGCATCCTTATTCAATGCTCCCTTTTTCACAGAAAAAACATCAGATAATTTTACCCCTTTCAAAGTTGAAAATACCTTTTCTGCATCTTGTTTAGAACCTCTTAACATACCTATACCCTTTGCTCCTTGTCTAGTATATACTGAGCAAATGTTTATCTTCGGTCCATATCCATGAATACCTTTCTGAGCATTTCTTCCTACTAGTCTCGGATATCTTAATTGAACATCCGTAAACTCTATATGATCAAGTATATGATAATTTATGTCTGGATCTACTGGAGTAAAATTACGACTCTCCCCAAATGGCATCGCATTACCTGTAAAATTCGCTAAACCGGTAGTCGCACCAGTAAGTGCCATATAGTTTATAAAACGTCTTCTATTCATTTTTATATAAAATTTACTTGGTGATTAATAATACCCTTCATTCTGTTCTTCTTCGATATTCCCTTTCGGATCAAGTCGGTCAATATGCTTCTGTGGTATCGGCATTAATTTATGATATTCACGAATATTGACAGCCTCTGGATTATATTTCCCCACTCGTTCTACTAATTTTTCCGCACGCATAAGATCCCATTTTCTTATACATTCCCCATTTAACTCACGAGCTCTTTCATCCAGCATAAAATCTATAAAATTATCTTTTATATCATTTACAGTCAACAGCATTTCTGATTCAGTACTTTTTAGAGCATCCTCTTCCTTACCTCCTTCTATCAATAAAAATTCTGTTGGTTTCGATTCACCTTCTTTATATGCAGCTCGTTTTCTTATTACATTTAATAATTCAACAGCTTTCTCATAATTGCCCATTCTTCCATATGCTTCAGCCGCGATAAGATAAGTTTCACCTAAGCGGAATAAATACCAATCCCGACTTCCATTTTCTTCTGCAACAGAAGCTCTCTGGTTGTCATAGAACTTATAATTCTGAGGAAACTTTGCATTCGTTTGCCTATTTCTTGGATAATAATCATATGCTCTAGAAGCATATAAAGCATCCAAATTCGTATTTTCTGGATAACGCTCTACTGTTACCCAGATTGCAGTATCACCTAATTTCATTTTAGGTTTACCCAATAATTCGGGAGATGGAGTAAAAATAATATTGCCATTTTTATCCTTTACTTCTTCCCATTTCTTTATATTACTTTCATTATTACATAGCCATGCGGTTTTAAAAGTTTTATAAAAACGAGCATCATTTTTTCGATCAAATAATTGATAAAGTGTAAAATCAGTTGGTCTGACCCTACGCCAGGGTCTACCATTTTCAATATCGCGTTTCATTCCAGGACTTTCATCATACACCATTGTATAATAAAGATGTATCTTATTCCCTGCATTATTATTATTCAAAAGTAATTTAGAATATTGAACTGCAAAAATGACCTCTTTATTCAACTGGTTATCGATATCCCATAATTTTTTAAAGTCACTTTCCAATGAATAACGATTGCTATTTATTACATCTTCCGCATATTTAGCTGCATTTTCAAAATCAGTACTTTCCTGACCTCTCTGATCGGAGACAGCACTACCTCTAGTCAAGTAAACCAAAGAAAGCAAATGCTCCGCCGCATATTTTGTAGCTCTACCATAATCACTCTGGCTTTCTGGCAAATTTTCTACTGCAAAATGCAAATCTTCAAGGATAAATCTATATACATCAGCAACCGGTGAACGTTTAAAATCTGTTTTAACCTCATATTGTGCATCTTCTATTAAAGGAATCTTCCCAAAAGTCTGAACCAGATAAAAATAATACAATCCTCTTAAGAAGCGAATTTCACCGGAACGAGTCTTTTTTAGATCATCAGACATATCTGAGACATTTGGAATACTCTTCAATACAGCATTCGTCCTACTTACCCCTTTATAATAGTTTTCCCAAAATTGATACAACAAATCTAATTGGGCATTTAGGCTATTCTCATATCTATTAAGCGCCGGTTTCCAACTTCCATCCTGTCCTTCCTGATAAGTATCCGTCCCTAATTGCTGAATCGCATGTAGGTTTTCTCCAGAATAGGCCCATCTTAAAGATGCATAAGCCGCTCCCACCCCAGCTTCTATCCCTTGGGCCGTATTATAATAACTATATCCAACATCTGATATAACTTCTTCTTTCAAATAATCGGCGCAAGAAGTAAAAACACTAAAAATCCCGATTATAAGAGATATTATTATAAAATCCTGCTTTTTCATATCAATAATATTTATTTTTTAGAAACTTAGATTTAAACCGACCATGAAAGTTGTCGGACTCGGGGTATTGTAACCAGCCCCCCCCTCTGGGTCCAAACCTCTGAACTTAGTCCACAAAAAAGGATTCTGTACAGTAGCATAAACTCGTGCCTTTTCCAGAAATATATGGCTTAACAAATCCTTTGGGAATGAATATCCTAAAGTAATATACTTCACCCTAAGATAAGAAGCCTTTTCATAATAAACAGTATTTATATATGGAGGCGTTTCCCAATTGGCACTTGGCTTCGGATATGTTGTACTTGGATTTGTAGGTGTCCAGTAATCAACCTTAACTGAATTCCAACGCCCTTCCATACGTAACACCATATCATTATAGGCCATAGCGCCAACATTCGCATATAACTGGAATGATAAATCAATACCTTTATATTCCATATAGCTGGTCAAACCTCCAATCCAATCCGGTTGCCTCGTACCTAAAATAACACGATCCTCAGCATTAATCTTATAATCACCATTTTGATCTTTTGGACGGATTAATCCAAGTTCATATGACGCCCCATTTGCATTAAACTTTTCCATCTCAGCCCGATCTTCCGGTGTATCCTGCCAGATACCATCAAATTCATAGTCATAATGAATATCTATAGGTTGTCCAATAAACCACTTAGAACCTATATCATCCTGTTTTTTGCCATATAGTTCAACGATCTGTTCTTTATTGGTATAGAACATCAGATCTACATTCCACTTGAAATCCTGATTATCGATTAATTTCGCATTCAAACTAATTTCCAGACCAGTATTCTTAGTTTTTCCAATATTTTGAAGTACGGAATTAAAACCTGAAACAACAGGTAAATTACGAGGCATAAGTAAATCATACGTATGCTGACTATAAACATCAATTGCTCCACTCAAACGATAATTAAAGAATGAGAAATCCAAACCGACATTGACCTGTCCTGTCGTTTCCCAAGATAATAAAGAATTCGGCATACTATTTGGAGCATATGAAATCTGGAGACTCTCATCCCAAACATATCGATTCAACGCCAAGCTTCCTTGCGTTTGATAAGGAGAGACAGCAGAATTACCTGTTTTACCATATCCTATCCTTAATTTCAAATCATCTAAAAAGTTAACAGGTTTTAAGAATGCTTCTTCCTTCATTCTCCATGCAAAAGAAGCAGAAGGGAAAAATTGATATTTATGTCCGTCTGCCAACACTGAAGAACCATCATAACGCCCGGATAAAGTAAGTAAATATCTGTCCATCAATCCATAATTAATACGTCCCATAAATGACAACATTCTCCATGTCGTCAACTTACTGGACACACCTCTAACTTCACTTGCCGCTCCAACATTATAATATTCCTGATATTCTGCGGGTAATCCCTTCACATTAATATTATATTCTTCAAAATGAAAATCTTGAGCCTCCTGAAGTAAAGTAACGTTTAGACGATGCTTTTCTTTAAAAACATTATCATAATACAATATATTATTAAATGTATACAGGTCTAAAGAATTCCCTCCATATTCCGCTTCCGGCAAAGAACCGCCCAAAGCCATATTCGAACGAAATTTACCATCTCTAGCTGTACGGTGATCCAAACCAAAATTAAAGCGATATTTAAAATTTAATGGTAATTTTACTTCTGCATACACATTGGATAATAGACGGTTTCTCCGGTTTTCCGTTTGCCTACCAGATATTTCAGCTACAGGATTAATGGCCAAACCATCACCTCCCGGATACATAGTCAATGTCCCATCTTCATTATATGGACTAGCCAAAGGACTCATATTCCGTGCTCTTTCATACAGATTGCCGGAACTATTTTCAATCACTCTCGAATACATCGTAGAGGTTCCAAGCGTTAAAAAAGAATTTACTTCATGATCCACATTTGTTCGAATACTAAATCGTTCATAGTCCTTATCTTTCATTATACCTTCATTTGAAAAATAAGCACCTGAAAACATCACTTTAGTTTTCTCCGAACCTCCAGTCACTGTCAACTGATGATTCTGAATATTCCCTGTTCGCATAACAGCATCAACCCAGTCAAAACTTCTCACATTTGATGGATTATAATTTCCATTTTCATCATACCCCATCATGACAGACTCCATAACATAAGGATCTTTACCAAATATACCATTCTTCTGGTCCTCTGACTGATCTGGAGTTATAGATCCATACTGATTACTTGGCTTATTTCTATAAGCTTCTCTTACAAATTCTGCGAACTCCGCACCATTCATTATATCCAGATTCCGCAGTGGTTTCTGTATCCCATAATACCCATCATATTCAATCCGTGTTTTTCCGGCTTTGCCTCTTTTTGTGGTAATTAAAACGACTCCATTCGCTCCCCGAGATCCATAAATAGCAGTTGCAGAAGCATCTTTCAACACTTCAATGGATTCTATTTCACTTGGATTTATTTCATTAATCCCCCTGTCTATAGGAATACCATCAATCACATAAAGAGGGTCATTAGAAGCACTTAATGATCTTCTTCCTCGAATTTGTATACTTCCTGAAGCTCCTGGATTCCAATTATCTTGTGTTATATTTACACCAGCAATTTTACCTTGTAGCGCCTGTACAGCATTTGTTGTCGCTTGTTCTGTTATTTTTTTCGCACTAACAGAAGCAATAGCTCCTGTCAAATCTCTCTTTCTTTGCGTTCCATAACCGACAACAACTATTTCATCCAGCTTCTGAGTATCTTCCATTAATATGACATCTATCGCACTATTATCTCTGACTGTTACTGTTTTATCTAAAAAACCAATAAAAGAAATATTCAAAACAGCATTTTCTCCAACCTGTAATACAAAAGATCCATCAACTCCAGTTATTGTTCCATTTTGAGTATCTTTCTCTACTACATTTGCACCAATAACAGGTAAACCTGTTCCGTCTTTGACAATTCCTTTAATGGTTCGTTTTTGAGAAGTTCCACTCTTATTTTCTACAATAATAACATGGTTATTATTAAATGAAAATGAACAATTCAATCCTTTCAGTAATTGTTCCAAAACAATCTTCACACTTCCTTGTTTCGGAAGTTTACCAATAACCTTCGCACCATCAAGAACCGAAACATTGTAATCTACAAATAAATTTGTTTGTTGTTCAATTTGCTTGAAGGCATCCTTTAATGTCAGATTATTACCTGACAATATAACTGGTTGATGTTGAGCCGATACCCATATATTACAGATTAATAGAAGGCCAACAAAAACTACACGTGAGAATCTTTTTCTCACTTTTACATGTATTAGATCCGTTAATTTCATATATTTGTATGTTTGAAAATTGAATACTAGTTATTTACAACGCATTACGTTGAGTCAAAAAAAGCTATTTTTCGATTTCGAACGCCGGAAAGAGGGATTTTCGCACTTTCTATCTTTCCGGCTTTCTTTTATTCATAATTATTATCTCCTATAGATTAGTTTATAAAAACAACATTCCCCTTTACTTTATATCGTATTCCCACTAATTGCTGTAAAATGGTTAGAACATCCTCCAATTCTTCATCCGGTGAAAATTTAACATTATAATATTCACTTGCATATTTATGAGAATTGTAATGAATCGTAACATTAAACTTACGCTCTAAAGAAGTCATTAAATGATTGAATGAAGCGTTTTCAAAAATCAAATAACCACTTCTTTCTTTTTGATACAAAGAAATATCTACTGATTGAACTCGTACTGTATGAGCCACATGTGAATAAATCAATTGCTGATCTGGTCGCAAGATGGTCGGCTGGATATTCCCTTTCTTTACAGCAACTAATACGCTACCCTGTTCCAATGTAGCTGTAGAACATGTATCATTAGGATAAGCCTCGACTGTAAATACAGTTCCCAACGCCTGCACATCCAGATAAGTTGTCTTTACAATAAAGGGCTGTTCAGAATTCTTATGAACAGAGAAAGCTGCTTCTCCCGTAAGATAAACAGTTCGGGTATCTGTATTTGTAAAATCTTTCGGATAAACCAACAGTGAACCTGCATCTACCCAAACACTCGATCCGTCAGGTAACATAACTTGCTTACTCTCTCCATAAGGTACAAAAACTTCGGTCATTTCCAGATGACGGGTAGGTTTAAATGACTCTGTTAACCAATAGGTTGTTAGTACTGTTACTAACATCAACACAACAGCAGCTACATATTTCAACAATTTACGAGGCAATGAAGCCGAACGCTTCCAGGTAACAGAACTAACAAAAAGATGCTTCCGTAAAACTTCCCAATCATTATAAGTAGAAGCCGTTACCTCTGACCGGGATTTTTCCCATAACTCCTGCAACATCTCTTCCTTTTGTATCTTCTCGTCATCTGCCTTCAACCAACGTCCAAACAAAATACACCCATATCGGGAAAAATGTTTCCCGAAGTATAGCCGCATGAGTTGTTTTGTATTGTTGTTTTCTTTCATAAAATATCCGCCTTTATAAGAATGTAGGTTAACCGGCCGGATACACACAACCTAAAAAAAGTTTTTCTGAAAGTTTCAATCATTTTCTTTAGTTGAAACTTTTGTTCCACCTAAGTGAAACACTTGTTTCTCATATATGAAACAGTTGTTTCTCCATAGTGAAACTCTTTTCGAAATAAAGACTTTTATTCTAAACAAACGAGGAAGAAAAGATAAAGTACCTTCCGAAGAATAGCCAGTGCAGCCGTCAGATGATTTTCGACAGTTCGTTTGCTGATATTCAGGCGGGTTGCGATCTCATCATTAGATAAGCCCTGTTCACGGCTCATTTGGTAAATCAATTTACGTTGGGGAGACATCTGTTCGACTATACGGCTGATAATACCCTGCAACTCACGCGCAAACAGCGCCTCCTCTTCCGATTGGGAGATGGAAGCCTCCAACAAAAACTCATTCGTATATTTCTCAGAAACAGCAAGACGGTCGAAATAATCATAGACGGTAAAGCGTGCCATCTGAAAGAGATAGGAGGAAAAAGAACGGACATCTTTCAGTTTTTCCCGGTCTTTCCACAAAGTCAGAAACAAATCCTGGGCTATATCACGACTGACTTCCTTGTCGTGCGTCAGGCCGACAAGGAAGTATACCAACCTAGGTTGGTAGCAGAAAAAAAGCTGTTCGAAAGCTTTTATATTCCCTTTTGCGATCTCCTTCAAGATATGTTGTTCCCCTGGTAATTCCATAACTAACGCGAAGTAGCAAAAAATATCAGAAATATCAAAATAAAAAGATTCGGATAAAATAATTTGTATCTTTGACCCCAATCAATCGACAAACTAAGAAAAACTGACTGAACTAAGATAAAATGAAACAATACAACTTTGACGAAGTTATTGAACGCCGCGGAACCAATTGCGTCAAATACGATGCGATCAAAGAGCGGTACGGCAATGAGAACCTGACTCCTCTATGGGTTGCCGATATGGATTTCCGGACACCGGACTTTATTGTAAATGCCATTAAAAAGCGTTGCGAACACGAAATATTCGGCTACACTTTCGGATCTGATTCTTACTATCAAAGTATTATAGAGTGGGTAGATTATAAACAAAAATGGAAAATCAAACGGGAATGGCTCAGCTACATCCCGGGTATCGTGAAAGGTATTGGCTTTGTGATCCAATGTTTCACCAAACCTGGCGATAAAGTGATTATACAACCTCCCGTATATCATCCTTTCCGCATTGTTCCAGAAAGTATGAAACGTGAAGTCGTCAATAACCCGTTAAAACTGGTGAACGGCGTTTATGAAATGGATTTCGAACATCTTGAATCTGTCATCGACAAACAATGCAAAATATTGATCCTCTGTAATCCTCATAACCCGGGTGGTATTGTCTGGAAAAAAGACACATTAGTCAAACTTGCAGAAATCTGTGCAAAGCATAATATTCTGGTAATCTCCGATGAGATACATGCAGAAATGGCTTACCCACAATTCAGTCATCACCCGTTTGCGACCGTATCAGAAGCTGCCGCTTCCTGCAGTATCACTTTCATGGCCCCAAGTAAAACATTCAATATAGCAGGTATCGTAACTTCCTATTCTATTGTGCCTGACGAAAAAATAAGAAAGGAGTTCTATGAATTTCTGGAAGCCGGAGAGTTAGGCGACGGTACGATCTTTGCTTATACAGCAACAGAGGCCGCTTATACCTATGGTGCCGAATGGTTGCAACAAATGCGGATGTATATAATGGAAAATGTCCGTTTCGTCGACGAATTCTTCAAAGCAAAACTCCCGAAGATTAAAGTATATCCACCACAAGCATCATTCCTCGTCTGGCTGGATTGCCGTGATCTGAAATTAAGCCAGGAAGATCTGGTCAAACTCTTTCAGGAAAAAGCTGGTTTGTTGTTAAATGATGGAAGTATGTTCGGTCCCGGTGGGGAAGGTTATATGCGATTGAATATCGGCTGTCCACGCTCCATACTGGATACGGCATTAAATGCTTTGAAAAAAGCCATCGATAAAAAATAAATATAAAAAGCAGGTTCATAACGAACCTGCTTTTTTATTACTTGACAGCTGCTATTCCCGCTTTTTTATCCTGATCAAGCACATGGCCCAGATAATCGTACCGGATAATCATATCAGATATTTCCCAAGCCTTTTTTGCCACTTTAATATCCTCTTCAGGAACTCCAGTAGTATCTCCCACTATATTCAACTGAGGGTCGACCTCAAAATTCGCTTTGTGCGAATCCAGTATACTTTCTCCTATACCTCTCCACCAATAATCATTCAACCCCAATAAGTCCAGTAATGTAGGGTAAACATCGATCTGCCCCATCACTTTTCCATGATACAAGTTGAAAGGGGCATTCAGAATTATCAGCGGAACAAACGATTTATCTGAAACAATCTGTTTCCCTACCGGATCATTACAAAGCTCTTTCCTCACAGTACCTAACGCTTCGTGATCTCCCATAATCATAACCAAGGTATTATCAAAACGGCTGTCCGCACGGAGTTGTGTTACAAACTCCCCTAGTGCCCGATCCGTATAGTTCGCCATGGTCATATAATTATTAAGAACTTCCGGAACTTCGGGAGAAAAGAATACCTTTTTCAGAGAGTCAGGCAAAAGAAAAGGATTATGCCCGGAATAAGTAATGCACTGCAGAAACGTATTTCCCGATTCATTCCAGACTTCATTATTTTGTATCTTCTTCAAACACTGACGCAAAAAGGCACGATCGCCCACCTGTCCACGGGAACCTACCGGCTCCTCTTTGATAAAACAGTTCTTCGAAACCAGACTATCGTATCCCATCGCAGGAGTAATTACACACTGGTTCCAGACCATCGGCTTATCAACCGTCAGACTATAAGCCTCACTATCTTTGTGTTTCTTTTTGAAAGCTTTTGCCAGTGAAGGGTAATATGAATCCGGGAACTTTATACTATAAGGACCGGAGCTTATAGGTAAAAGTCCGGTATTGACCAATAATTGAGCATCGATAGAACGCCCGCCTTTTACCTGCGATAAGACATGGGGAGCATAGATTACAGATGAATCCTTTAATATACGGTTCAGGTTTGGAGTGATCTCCTGCCCTTCTACAGTTTTATTCAACACCCAACTTTCCAGAGATTCTGCTAAGATTATAATACAATTCTCCCTTGTATAAACTTTTGGGAGAACGGATTTATAATCCGTTCTCCTGGTTAACCAGGAGTCGATACGATTTTTTATTTCGGGAGTGTATGTGATGTTATCACATGAATAATCATAATAAAGGGAGCCGAATATCGTATACATCGGTATATTACATGTATGAAGGTAAGCATCCTGCAATCTCTCGTAGGCGGCCTTAAAACCATTTTGACTCCAAAGCTTAATGGCGGGAAATAAAGACACCAATAATATCAAACAAATATAACGTACAAATACAAAAGGTGTTTTATCCCCGTTAACAGGCTGGACTTCCTTCTTTTCGCGATAGTATCGCCACCACAAGACTCCGGAAAACAATGTTGAAAGAGGGAAAAAGGCATCTGCTATTCGCATCGAATCGGACACACTACTTGAGAAATCAGTTAAGTTTGCCGCCAACAGATAGCTGTCTAAAGGTATTGCTGTAAAATAAGTCCGGAAATACATCAGATTGGCTATGAACAGGCAATCCATCAATACGAAGATAACCAATGTCACCTTTACTGTCCGGAAACATACTAACGGCAATAATAAAAATAAGGACACCAATAGAGTACCAAGATATGTTTCAACCTTCGAGAAAGGAGTAAACGTAGATAACATGCACCAAAGCAAATTAAACCACATAAATTTCAGGACCAATAAAAAGAAAAATAAACTTATCAACCTCCTTCTTTCCTCACAACATGGAAAGAAAAAGTCTTTCAATTTAGAAAAACACATGTGTAACTATCACTTTATAACTTATCGACAAACACTACTTATTCGCTATATAATTCCGAATCCGCAAATTCTTTTATTCCGGCTGCAAAGATAGCTATATATTACAGATTAAAACATTACATATCTTTATTTTTAAAAGAATAACCTGATAAACTCGGAAATTATACGTAAATTTGTCTCGTTTTATTTATTACAAATACAATTAAAAATGAAAATTACAGCAAATAAGTTCGTTGCGGTTACATACGACCTGAACGTAGGAGAAGGTGAAGAGCGCGAGTTGATGGAAAAAGCAGTTGCAGAAGCTCCCTTAAAATTCATCTTTGGAACAGGCGCCATGCTTCCTGCTTTCGAAGATGCTTTGAAAGGTCTTGAAGTAGGTGACAAGTTCGACTTCTCTATCGCTCCTGCCGACGCATACGGAGAATATGTGGAAGATCATGTATTGGATCTGCCGAAAAACATTTTTGAAGTTGAAGGTAAATTTGACTCAGAAGTCATCAAAGAAGGTAACACAGTTCCTATGATGGATTCAAACGGTAACCGTCTGAACGGTTCTGTTCTTGAAGTAAAAGACGATGTAGTTGTTATGGACTTCAACCATCCGTTGGCTGGTGAAACTTTACACTTCAGCGGTGAAGTTATCGATGTTCACGAACCGACAGCAGAAGAAATTGCAGCATTATCAGCTCCGGCCGGTGGATGCGGTTGCGGATGCGATGACTGCGGAAGCGATTGCGGTGACCACGATCACGAAGGTGGTTGCGGATGTGGTAGCTGCCACTAATAAATAAATGAAAGATGCAGAATGGGGAATGAAGAATTAATAGAGATTCTGCATTCCTCATTTTTCATTTTCAGACTCATTTTTTAATCTCCACTTTTCATTTATTAATATGAATACATTCGGAAATATATACAGATTAACCTCGTTCGGCGAGTCACATGGTCCGGGTATCGGAGGTGTTATCGATGGATGTCCGGCTGGTATCGAGTTGGACACAGACTTTATCCAGCAAGAGTTGAATCGTCGTAAACCTGGCCAGTCAAAGATCACAACCCCCCGTAAGGAAGATGACGAAGTACAATTCCTATCCGGAGTTTATGAAGGGAAGACTACCGGTACACCGATCGGATTCATTATCTGGAATAAAAACCAGCATTCGTCTGATTACGACAATATGAAAACGGTTTATCGCCCTTCACATGCGGACTATACTTATCAAATGAAGTATGGTATCCGTGATCCTAAAGGTGGTGGACGTTCGTCGGCTCGTGAAACGATAGCCCGATGTGTTGCCGGCGCAATCGCCAAGCTTGCACTACGCCAGACAGGTATAAATATACAGGCATTCACCTCACAGGTCGGCCCTATCAAACTGGATGGTACTTATAAAGATTATGATCTGAATCTGACAGAAGAGAATGCAGTAAGATGTCCCGATCCGGAGAAAGCCGCCGAAATGGAAAAACTGATAGCAGAAGTGAAGTCGAAAGGCGACACGATCGGTGGTGTAATTACCTGTGTGGTTAAAGGTACGCCTGTCGGACTGGGAGAGCCTGTATTTGGTAAGCTGCATGCGGCTTTAGGACACGCCATGCTAACAATCAATGCAGTGAAAGGGTTCGAATACGGTGATGGGTTTAATGCCGCTCTTTACCGCGGTTCCGAACGTAACGACCGTTTCTTTAACGACAATGGGCACATCAATACCCGTACAAATAATTCAGGAGGTATACAGGGCGGTATTTCCAACGGTCAGGATATTTATTTCCGTGTTGCATTCAAATCGGTAGCAACCATCCTTATGGAACAGGAAACCGTTGATATGGAAGGAGAAGATACTATCCTGAAAGCTCGCGGACGTCATGACCCATGCGTCCTGCCTCGCGCCGTTCCCATTGTGGAATCGATGACGGCAATGACATTATTAGATTATCTGTTGCTCCAAAAGACAAGAGAGTAAAACAGTTGACCAGTGACAGTTGACAGTTTGGGACTCGAATGCGAAGCTTATCTGTCAACTGTCACTGGTCAACTATTCATGATGATAAGGCTCATTATTCAAGATTGTCATTGCCCGGTAAACCTGTTCTATAAAGATTAAACGGATCATCTGATGCGAGAAGGTCATTTTGCTTAATGAGATCTTTTCTGAAGCGGCTTTATAAACAGCCTCACTGAATCCATAAGGGCCGCCGACAACGAAAACCAGGCGCTTCGAAACCGTATGCATCTTCCTTTCAATATAAGCTGAGAATTGCATCGAAGTAAACTCTTTACCTTTATCATCGAGCAAGACCAATTGATCGCCAGCCTGTAACGCCTTTAAAATCAGTTCTCCCTCCCTTTCTTTTTGCTGTGATTCCGACAAATTCTTTACGTTCTTTATATCCGGGATAACCTCCATTTCAAATGGGATGTAATGGACTAAACGGTTTTTGTATTCATTGATTGCCTCCACAAAATAGCCGGCATCCGTTTTACCTATTACGACCAGTGCAATTTTCATTCGTTTACATTATTAGTATTGAAGGCGCTAATTTACAGGAAAAATACATACCTTTGCATCAGAAAACTCATAAAAAGAGGAGATAGCTTATGAAACGATTATTACTTACATTGGCATTGATACTCTCATTTTTGAGCGTCATGGCGGCCGATATTACTCCTATATCAAATGCCTTCAAAGGAGGAAATGCCTCTTCACTGACAGGAGCGATGGATCAGGAAGTAGACATTGCCTTGCCCGGCTCTTCCAAGAAATGCAATGGAAGCGAAGCTGTTAAGATGCTTTCTACGTTCTTTGGCAGCAATAAACCTACAGGTTTTTCCGTAGTTCACCACGCAGATAAAAAAGATGCCGGTTTCTTTGTCGGTAAACTTCCGACAGCCTCTGGCGAATATCGTGTGAACATCACTTACCGTGCCGACGGCGACAAAGCGATTATACAATCAATCAGAATAGAATAACAAATGGATCAGTTAATTGACGACTTAATTAAATTATCGTTTGCCGAAGATATCGGCGACGGCGATCATACAACTTTATGCTGTATTCCCGAAACAGCCATGGGAAAGAGCCAGCTTATCATTAAAGAAGATGGTGTTCTGGCCGGCGTAGAGATGGCAAAACGTATCTTCCATGACTTCGACCCGGAACTAAAAATGACTATCTTTATTAATGACGGTGCAGAAGTAAAGAAAGGGGACATTGCTTTTACAGTAGAAGGAAAAGTACAATCCCTATTGCAGACAGAGCGTCTGATGCTGAACGTTATGCAGCGCATGAGCGGTATCGCTACAACCACCCGTAAATATGTTAAAGCATTGGAAGGCACCAAAACCCGCGTATTGGATACCCGCAAAACAACACCGGGTATGCGTATGATGGAAAAAGATGCTGTTAAGATCGGCGGCGGCGTTAATCACCGTATCGGACTTTTCGATATGATCCTGTTGAAAGATAATCACGTAGACTTTGCCGGTGGCATCGAACAGGCCATTACCCGCGCACAGAACTACTTGAAAGAAAAAGGCAAGAACCTGAAGATCGAAATTGAAGTACGTAACTTCGACGAACTGCAACAAGCCATGAACGTAGGTGGTATCGACCGTATCATGCTCGATAACTTCAATATTGAAGATACAAAGAAGGCAGTCGAAATGATCGGCGGACGCTTCGAGACAGAGTCATCCGGCGGTATCACATTCGATACGTTGCGTGACTATGCTGAATGCGGTGTCGACTTTATCTCTGTCGGAGCACTTACCCATTCGGTTAAGAGTCTCGATATGAGTTTGAAGGCTTGCTAAGAAATATTTATAAGGCGGATGATTCCGCCTTTTCTATTTTTATCCGATACGAACAACCTTATTATCTTTCAATTGATACTTCTCCCCGCTTTCCGGACAGACAGCCAAGCCATCCCCGTCAAAATGCAGCCGATGTCCATACTCACTCACCCAGCCAACCTGCCTGGATGGATTGCCAACCACCAGGGCATAAGGCGGAATCTCTTTAGTGACCACCGCTCCGGCACCAATCAAGGCATACGCTCCGATGTTATGTCCGCAAACGATCGTGGCATTTGCTCCGATCGTGGCCCCTTTGCCGACATGTGTTTTCATATACTGGCCTTTCCGGTTGATTGCACTCCGGGGATTGATTACATTTGTAAACACACAACTCGGCCCCAGGAAAACATCATCTTCACAAGTCACACCCGTATAAACAGAAACGTTGTTCTGCACCTTTACGTTAGTACCCAGAACGACTTCCGGTGATATCACCACGTTCTGTCCGATATTACACCGTTCACCAATCGTGCAACCCGACATGATATGGGAGAAGTGCCAGATACGGGTATCGTCGCCAATCGTACAACCGGGATCGATCACTGCTGTCTCGTGTGCCTGATAAGTTGCCATAAGAGATTATTTATAGATTAAGAAAATAGTCGGTTTCTTACTCAGGTCGGGCACTTTTCCTGCCCAATCCTTTACAGGGCGGGTATGGATATATTCATCTTCACAAGTAATATCCGAAGCAATACACAGCTTGGTCGACGGGCGGCAAGTACGGATCAGCTCCTCAGCCAGTTTATTGTTGCGATAAGGCGTTTCAATAAAAAGCTGCGTCTGGTTTTCCGAATAGATACGCCCTTCCAGCTTCTTGATCGTATTGGTGCGCTCCGACGCATCGATAGGCAGATAACCATGGAAGGCAAAACTCTGTCCGTTGAAACCGGAAGCCATGACTGACATCAGGATGGAAGACGGCCCCACCAACGGCACGACCGGATAGTTCTTCCGTTGAGCAATAGCTACGACATCCGCCCCCGGATCGGCCACCGCCGGACATCCCGCTTCAGAGATAACGCCCACATGCTCCCCTTTCGCCAACGGAGCCAGATAACCCGTTACGTCTTCCGGTGAGGTGTGCTTATTCAGTTCATAAAAAGTCAGGTCGTCGATAACGATAGACGGCTCCGTCTTTTTCAGGAAACGACGGGCAGTACGTATATTTTCTACAATAAAATGTTTTATCTGAAGGATGATCTCACGGTTATATTCAGGAAGAACCCGACGATGTTCAGTCTCCCCCAATGTAACCGGTATAAGGAAAAGCGATGCTTGCATACTGTTAGTTTTCTGCAAAGTTAGTACTTTTGCACCAAACAAACAGAATAAGATGGCACTTCCTATCGATTTTATCACACGTACCCGTGCCTTGTTAGGCGACGAATATGAGAAACTGGAAGCCGCATTGCAGGCAGATGTTCCCGTAAGTATCCGTATCAACCCAAAGAAAGGGACGAAAGCACCGGAGACTTCACGGGTATCCTGGAGCGAAACAGGATATTATTTACCCGAACGCCTATCGTTCACTTTCGACCCGTTGTTCCATGCCGGAGCTTATTACGTGCAGGAAGCCTCTTCCATGTTTCTGGAACAAGCCATCCGTACCTTCGTCAGCGAGCCGGTCAAATGTCTCGACCTATGTGCCGCACCGGGAGGGAAATCCACCCATCTATTAAGTATCTTGCCCGAAGGCAGTCTATTGGTCAGCAACGAAGTGATACGCAGCCGCAGCAATATCCTGGCCGAGAATATCACCAAATGGGGTAATACAAACAATATCGTGACGAATAACGATCCCGAAGAGATAGGCCGTCTCACCCATTTGTTTGACGTAATCGTCACCGATGTACCCTGCTCCGGTGAAGGCATGTTCCGCAAAGACACCGACAGCACCGGCGAGTGGAGCGTGGCAAACGTGAACCTTTGTGCTTCACGCCAACGGCGTATCATCCATGATATATGGGACGCGCTTAAACCGGGAGGCCTATTGATATACAGCACCTGCACCTACAATACGGAAGAAGACGAGGACAACATACATTATATATTGGAAGAACTGGGGGCCGAAGCCCTGACCATCCCTGTTAAAGAAGAATGGCAGATCGCAGGCGCACTGCGTTACGATCATCCGGTCTACCGCTTCTTCCCGCATAAGACCAAAGGGGAAGGTTTCTTCCTTGCCGCCTTACGCAAAGCACCCGGTGATACGAATGAGATCCGTCCCAAAAATAAAAACAAGAAAGAAAAAGGGAAAGCCTCACCAGCCGTCCCTTCTCTGGTAAATAATTGGATAGAGGAAATAGACAAGTTCCGCTTCGAACTGATCAATGACACCATACAGGCCATTCCATCGGCTCATTATGAAACCTGGCAACTGATTGCTGCTCAACTTCGGATCGTAACTGCCGGAATACGCATCGGTGAGCTGAAAGGGAAAGACATCCTGCCTACCCATTCGCTGGCATTAAGTACGGCGTTGAACAGAGAAGCCTTCACCTCCGTTGAAATCAGTTGGGAAGATGCTGTCAAATACCTGAAAAAAGAGGTTTTGCTCCTGCCCGAAGATACGAAGAAAGGTTATGTATTGGTTTGTTACAACGGCTTCCCGCTAGGATTTGTCAAGCATCTCGGTAACCGTGCCAATAACCTTTACCCCCAGGAATGGCGTATCCGTAGCGGTTACCTGCCGGACAAGGTTATTTTATATCCCGGCCACTAAGCAGATAGCTCTTGACAACTAAGGTCTTTGCTCCCGAAGGGTCAATACGCTCGGGCTACTACCGGCTTAGGGATATTCACCGTATAAAGAGCCGCTTCAATCTTACGTATCAGATTCCGTTTCATTGTCTCCGGAGCATAAACAAGGCCTTCCGTTACGACGATACGCTGAGTTCTCTCATCCAGAAAGGCATGACTGACAAACGGCCCTCCCATCTTATCGCCCACCATCTTCCACAAACCGCGCAATACGCCGCAATACCGGTTATTCAAAGTTATCGGTTCATAAGACAGGCCGACACGTGTTTCCGTTGCCATATATGAATTGGGGAAAGCACCGGGAAGGTTCACTTTCAGGACGGAGTCGCGTTTGGCTACCAGATAGTCTTCCGTAAATGTATTCGCATCTGTGTACGGAAAAGAGTAGACCAACAGGTCTATGCGTCCCGTCTTGGCATTATTGGAGACCCAGAGAAAGTCGGTTGTGTCTTTGAAGTAGGTCATATCGTCCGGTGCACAAAGCCGGATATTGAACTTTTCCTGTACTTTATCCATGGCCAGTTGGCTGTAATTCTTCTTCAGGATTGCCACACGCCGCTCTTTCTCTATCTTCGAAAAATGATTGACTATATCGGCTTCGTTCAGGGTTAGGTAAGTGACCAACTCTTCGGATGAAGGGGAACTGAGCTTTATTACCTCCTGCCCTGTCGCCCATTCGTCTTTGCTTTTACTCAAGGATACCTGGGTATATTTCGTTGCATCGATATCGACGATCAGGATGTTACGCACATATCTCAGCAAACCATCGAACGTTTCTTTCGGGGAGTAGGTTATACGCATGGAGGCTTCCGGCTGGGGAAGTCCGGGAACCGGTGAGGTTAACTGGGCCTTCACCATGTCTCCTGCCTCACTGTTCCAGTCTGTTTTATCCATAACCACCAGGACTTCGTAAGGTAATCCGGTAGCCCGTTTCTCTACGATCGAGGTATTACAACCAGCCAATGTAAGGAGTCCCAACAGACAAAAGGCTAATAGATGTTGTGTTCTCATAAGCTTCATTTGTTTGTATATTATCAGAGTTAATTATTCACTCCGACAAATGTAGGGGAGAAAAAGGAGAAGGGAAAGGATAGATACCGGACAAATACTATAAACGATAAAAAGATAATTATCAGCGATATAAATCAAACACAAATAACATTTCCACCATTTTGCAAGACAATCCCTACCGGCAGAATGATTAATAAAGTCGAATAAACTGATCCAGATCGGTCTTTTCATCGAGTTGCAAGCGCTTCTTCAGGCGACTCTTCGATTTGGTCAGGGCTTCGGTCGTGTTGTTGAAGACAGCCATCTGGTCTTTGCGTGCAAAGTTCCATTTAATCAGGCAGCATATCTCCTCTTCATGGCGGGTGATACCCGATTTCTCTTTCAACTCAGTGAGAAAGTTGTTGAAGAGAAGATCGGTAGTGTGCAAAAGTTCCGTCCATTCCTGTTTGGTCAGGTTGGTGCGCACGGGATCTTTCTTAAGTTGCATTACAAGGGAGAAAGCATCGGACATCCCTCCTAGGACCTCCAATGCACCGGAAGAAAGGCGTTCGATGATTTGCTCGCTTTCACGCACTTTCCGCTGATAATATTCCAAGTCGGCAACGCGCTCCTTATAGAGTTCCGACTCTTCCGTCAGGTTATGCAGGTCTTCTTCCAAGCGGTTGATCTGCTCGATGTACTCGTATTTCTCTTTCTGATACTGATAAATGGCCACCTTATTCTTCCTGATCTTTTCCTTCACCAGCCGGTGACGCTCCTTGTTACGTGCCATACGGATACCGATAATGTACCCCAATACCGCACCGGCTATCAGCGCAACCCAACAGAAGCAAAAAAGGAAAAAGGTCAGGGAAGAAGGATTGTCCATATCAGTTCATTCACAATTTATTCTTCAGATACTCATAAATAGCCAGTTGCGAACGTACCTTTTCGGAGGCATCATCCCGCTTGAAATTGTTATGCAACTGTCCGTCGATCAGGCAAGCCTTTACATTATCGCGCATCTGTATCTTCAGGATATCGATGACTTCCTGTTTGATCTCGGGCACCAGTATCGGAAAGGCAGTCTCGATACGGCGGTTCAGGTTACGCCGCATCCAGTCGGCCGATGTCAGGAAGACATCTTCCCGACCGTCATTATAGAAATACCAGATACGGGAATGCTCCAGAAACATATCGACGATACGGGTTATCCGGATATTGGCACTGTACGGTTGACCGGGCACCAGGCAGCAAATACCCCGGACAATCAGATCGATCTCAACGCCGTTCTCGCTGGCCCGATAAAGCTCATTAATCATATTCTGATCATGCAGCCCGTTCATTTTCAAAACAATCCGTCCTTTGCGTCCCTCCTTTACATGATCGATTTCACGTTGAATCATACGTTTCAGTCCAGGTACCATATTGAAACGGGCCACCAACAGATGGCGGAAGGTCGGTTCGGCCATCTTCCCTTCCAATACAGCAAAAACTTTGTTTATATCGGTTATGATCTCGTCGTTGCAAGTCAGCAATGCCATATCCGAATAGATACGGGCGGTCTTCTCGTTGAAGTTGCCTGTGCTCAGGTAAGCAAAGTCACGGCGTTTGTTCCCGTCCTCAGAGTCCTTCCGGATGATAACGGCAACTTTGGCATGTACCTTCAAACCGGGGATACTATATATAATACGTATACCGGCCTGCTCCATCCGTTCAGCGGTACTCATATTGTTTTCTTCATCGAAACGCGCTTTCAGCTCTACAAAGACCGTTACCTTCTTCCCGTTTTGTGCCGCACTGACCAGTGTATTGATCACCGCCGAATTTTCCGCCACCCGGTATTGGGTAATCTTTATCTCGTCTACTTTCGGATCGAAAGCGGCTTCCATCAGGAACCGGATCAGGTAGTCGAACGACTGATAAGGGAAATGCAACATGATATCTTTCTTCTTCACGGCACGGAACACCGATCCCTTTTCATCCAGATAAGGAATACGCATAGGGGAAGGGATCTGCTGCTCCAGCTCTTTTCCTTTCGGATTAGGCAACTTGGCCAGGTCCTGCAAATTCAGATAACGACCGCCCACCACCAGATCATCCGCAGTAATACCGAACGCATCACAGATAAAAGAAAGGAAATCGTCCGGCATCGCCCTGTCGTACATAAAACGGCTCAGGTCACCGATCTTCCGTTTCTTCACTTTCTTACGGATACTCTCCACGATATTTCCCTTCTCGTTCTCGAGGTAAATATCGGCATCACGAGATATCTTGATACTGTAACAGCTATCGATAATATATCCGGGGAATATATTGGCCAGGTTGGCACGGATGATATCATCGATAAACATGATATAGAACTTCCCTTCATGCTCCGGCAACTCGATAAAACGGGGAACCTTGGCATACGGTATCTTCATCATGGCATAATGATATTCAGGAGCTTGTCCCTCTTCCGGTTTCCGCTTGCTTTTCTTTATCATACGGATCACCAGGTATAAACGGCGGTCGCGGATAAACGTACGGATATCTCCGGCCTGTATCATTACGGGCGACAGGAAAGGGAAGACCTCCTCATTAAAGAAGTTATGAACGAACTCTTCATGGAAAGGTTCCGGTTCGCTTCCCTGATACAGGTAAATGTTCTGTCGATGCAGTTCGGGCAATATCTTTTCCGAAAAGATCCGGTAATATTCCCGTTGCTGGCGGTTCACTTCATTCGTTATCTCAGTCAACACTTCTTCAGCTTCGGCACCGCTTTCTTCGGTGAAGTTCTTTTTCATGATCACTCCGCGGTGTTCGGCCACACGTATTTCATAGAATTCTTCCAGATTGGAAGAATAGATAGACAAGAACTTAATCCGCTCATAAACAGGCAGCGTATCATCTTCCGCTTCCAGCAAAACACGGTAGTTGAAAGAAAGCCAACTGATGTCGCGTTTAAAGTATTTATATGAATTCTCCATCGTATTCTATTCTTAGCTGCGTAAATATAGATACTTTTGTAGAATAAAAGAAATTGTTATGATTAAAGTTGGACTTCTCTCGGATACTCACGCCTGGTGGGATGATAAATATGCGGAATACTTCGCAGAATGCGATGAAATATGGCATGCAGGAGATATAGGATCGGACGGACTGGCGGCACGATTGGCAGCCTTGAAACCTTTCCGGGCCGTATATGGAAATATAGACGGGCAATCACTTCGGCTGGAATATCCCGAAGTGGCTCATTTCAAAGTAGAAGAAGTAAATGTGATGATGACGCATATAGGCGGCTACCCGGGACGATACAACCCGGCTATCCGTAAAGAATTGTACGATACCCGCCCGAATCTCTTCATAGCGGGTCATTCGCACATTCTCAAAGTTGCTTATGATAAATATCTTAATTGTTTATATATCAACCCAGGAGCCGCCGGAAAGAGCGGCTTTCACCAGGTCCGTACGCTTGTACGTTTTGTTATTGATGGTAAGAATATTAAAGACCTGGAAGTGATAGAACTCGGTATTCGATAGTAAGTCTATTACTTTCCGCAGCAGAAATTTTCAGCCAGCAATATCGTATTCTGAAGATAAGAGAACTCCTGCTCAAAGTATTCACTGAATACACCTGAATGCAGGTTTTCTTCTACTTGTTTGGCAGTCCACAACTTTCCGCCTGCCTTTTTACATTGACTCAGTTGCTCTTCCGTACGAAGACAGATCACATAAAGTGAAACTAAATGTTTAACCTTCTCGTTTTCGAACGTATAACGTATCAGGAAACGAGGTGTTACATCCTCCTGTTCGGCCAGTTCGCCCACCGACTCACGCACAGTACTTTCAATACTATGCCTGAATAACACATAACTATGGAAAGGATAATCGATCGTATCAGGAGACACGAAAGCATCTTTACTCCTTTTCATCAAATACAGCATTCCGTTATGAATAACGGCTATCCGGACGATCGGATGGTAGTATTTCTTTGGCAGCGTACGACTTACCGAACGTGCAATACAACCAATCACTTTTCCTCCTTCATTCAACACCGGCAACCACATTTCTTTCCGTAAACTACCTTGCATCAACGACAAACGTACCTGTTCATAAAGAATAACAAGTATACCAACCAATACCCCCAGTTCCCTGTAAAGGAAACGCTCTGTATGTACACTCTGCATTGTATCCGGCAGGATACTGTATACCAGAATGGCAAACAGGTGCAATGTATATAAATTCTGAACAAGCTGGGCAATGAAATAAAATTCATTCAATGTTGTCCGCATTAAAGTCCGTTTATAAGTCGGATGAGCTGATGTTCGTATTTTCTTTAGTACCGAGCGCCGGGTAAAACCGATAAACGCAAGTACAACAACCAACAACACTTCCGTAATCAACGGAGAATAAATAAACAAAACCGGCTCGAGTTTCAAGCAAAGAAAAATAGAATATAACACGAGCGTCATTGCCGAAGGCAACAGCAGGAATTGATACACCTTATCTTTACTTAAGACCTGATAGAGAAAAATACATACAAAGCAAAAGGTAACGCCAATGATGAAAGACAACAGATAAGAAAAGTAATTGTCCAAAAACATAAACAACAGCAATGGCAATAAGCCAATGGCTTGGTTGTCCAATCCTTTCTTAACTTTGTTCATACCCTTTCCCCCTTTCTTCGCACTTTAATTATATAACAACGCAATTTGTTAAATGTTTTCGCAATTAAACATGCTTTTCGGCGTGATAAGAGGAACGAACCAGCGGAGCACTCTCCACCATACGGAACCCTTTCTCCAAAGCGATTGATTTATAATACTTAAACTGCTCAGGGGTGACATATTCGGAAACTTGAATATTTTTTCTTGAAGGTTGTAAATATTGTCCAATTGTTAATATGGAAGCCCCTGTAGCAAGCACATCATCCATCAGGCAGCATACCTCATCCGGAGTTTCCCCCAGACCGACCATGATGCCTGTTTTCGCTGTTGCTCCCTGTCCGGCTATGCGGGACAGGACAGATAAACTGACATCGTATTTGGCAGCACTACGAACCTGCGGGCTGATACGCCGTACGGTTTCCATATTATGTGAAATAATTTCAGGACCGGCAGCAACAACCATATCCACGAGATCAAGACGTCCCTGGAAATCAGGAATCAGAACTTCAACTGTTGTTTCCGGATTAACCTCCTTGATCGCACGGATAGTATCCACCCAATGCCGGGCTCCCATATCCGGCAAATCATCCCGGTCGACCGATGTTATTACTGCATGTTTCAAATTCATCAGGCGAATGCTTTCTGCCACATTGGCCGGCTCTAGGGGATTCAATGGCAACGGCTTACCTGTAAGTGTATTACAAAAACGACAGGAACGGGTACATATCTCACCGGCAATCATAAAGGTTGCGGTACCACGACTCCAACACTCTCCCATATTCGGACATTTGCCGCTTGTACAGATCGTGTGCAGACAATGAGACTCAACAATACTTTTAGTCCGTGTGAACTGTTCGTTCCCTCCAAGCCGGATCTTCAACCAATCCGGCTTTCTCAAATGTTCTGGCATTATAAATTATCAAATAAGAAATTAGACATCCTGGTATACAAATGATAACGGGTATTACCACCGTAAATACTGTGATTACGGTCTTTATAAACCTGCATATCAAACTGCTTACCAGCTTGTACCAATGCTTCTGCATAATCCATCGTTTGCTGGAAGTGTACATTATCGTCAGCAGTACCGTGAACCAGCAATAGCTTACCTTGTAAGTCTTTTGCCAGACGGATAGGCGATGTAGCAGCATAGCCCGAGAAGTTTTCCTTTGGCGTACGCATAAAACGTTCGGTGTAAACCGAGTCATAATATTTCCAGTCTGTCGGAGGAGCCACTGCGATACCGGCCTTGAAAGTACCGTTACCTACGCTCATCGACATCAATGTGTTGTATCCACCAAAGCTCCATCCCCAGATGGCGATACGGCTGGCATCCACATACGGCAATTTACCTAATGCCTGTGCAGCTTCCACCTGGTCTCTGGATTCCAATTCACCCATCCGCAAGTATGTACATTTGCGGAAGGCTTCACCACGTGCACCGGTTCCCCGGCCATCCACACTGACTACTATATATCCGTTAGCAGCCAGATAGTGTTCCCAGTCAAAACCGTATTTATCCAATACTTGTTGTGAATTAGGACCGCTATATTGAACCATTAACACGGGATATTTCTTCGATTCATCGAAATTCACCGGTTTAACGATCCAGGCATTCAGCTCATAATCAGAAGCTGTATGTACCTTGAAGAATTCTTTTTTAGAGAACGACGTATTAGCCAGCTTTTCTTTCAAAGCGGCATTATCCTGCAATACGCGTAACTCTTTTTTACTCTTTGTTTCGTTTACCGTAATCCGGGCAGGAGTGTTCGCGTTCGACCAGGTATTTACAAAATAAGCAAAGTTATCACTGAAGTCGGCACTGTTCGTTCCTTCTGCATCTGTCAACTTCGTTTTTACCCCTTTCGCATCTATCTTATAAACAGAACGACGCAACGGACTTTCTTCCGCCGATTCGTAATAAGTGACTTTTGTCGCATCGTCGTAACCGATCAGACGGGTTACATCCCAGTTTCCTTTTGTCACCTGACGCTGCATTACACCCGTCAGCGAATACAGATAAATATGGGAATAGCCGTCCTGTTCGTTTACATAAGTAAATCCGGAAGGGAAGAAATGTATAGAAGTCAACCATTCGGAATCTACATAACATTTATTTTCATCACGAAGGATCAGGCGCGATACACCGCTCTTCGGATTTACATAATACATATTGAAGAGGTTCTGCTGACGGTTTAAAGTCATTACAGCCAACTGGTCGGAATTAGTCGTGAAAATAATCCGCGGGATATAGCTATCTGCCTCAACCGGCACTTTCAGTTCCTTGATATCTTTAGTAGCGACACTGTAAGAATGCACGGTTACTTTCGAGTTATTTTCTCCGGCTTTCGGGTATTTAAAGTTGTAATAACCCGGATATAAACCGGTACCGTACATCTGCATGGAATATTCCGGAACTTCACTCTCGTCGAAACGGACATAAGCCAGGTACTCACTGTCGGGCGACCAGGCCATCAGGTTTGTAACTGCAAATTCCTCTTCGTATACCCAATCGGTAATACCGTTCAGGATTTTATTCAGTTCACCATCTTTGGTTACCTGCACTTCAGTATCGTAATCGAACTTACGAACCCATATATTGTTATCCACAACATAAGCACACATGCGTCCGTCAGGCGAATAAGTCGGAATCATCTGTTTATTCTTCGAGTCTGACAAAGGCTTTACGTAGTTACGACGCACGTCATAATCGTAAACGGTTGCCTTGAACGAACGACGATAAATCGGTTCAGTCTCTCTCCAAACCAATATATGATGACCGGTACTGCTGATATCATATCCATCGAAGTCATCAAATGTCGATTCGCGGGCAGTGCGGGCATTAAACAAGGTATCTACCGGATTACCCGTACGATATGAATATTTAATGATCATACTCCGATCCTTGTTCATTGCTGTATAATGCTCACCATCGGGCAACGACCGCATCTCTCCAATAGCCGTTACCTGACGGAATTTACCATCTGTAATTTCTTTTAAATCTACACGTTTGCTCTCGTTCTGAGCAGATACGCTTCCAATTATCGCCAATGAAAGCAAGAAACCAACACCCAATCGTTTCATGAATACTTCTAATTTTATTTTGAATAGGCCGCAAAGTTAGCATTTTATCATGGTAAACCCTTCACCTTTAAAGGTAATTTATGTACCAGCCCAGGTAAGTCCGGGCATTTTATCGTTAAATTAACCACCGGACATTGGTGATTAACCATTATAAATTACCTTTGCCTCATGGAAAACGTAAAGCCTTATAATGATTTCGGTGATTTTCTACGGAAAAAATTCCCTTACAAAGTACAGAAAATCTCTATAAACGCCGGTTTCACCTGCCCTAACCGCGACGGCTCCAAGGGTTGGGGAGGATGTACTTATTGTAATAATCAGACATTCAGTCCGGAATATTGCCATACAGAAAAAAGCGTATCCGAACAATTGGAAGAAGGCATCCGCTTCTTCTCCCGCAAATATCCGGAAATGAAATATCTGGCCTATTTCCAGGCATATACCAATACATACGATGAACTGAATTCATTGAAAGCCAAATACGAGGAAGCCTTATCGCATCCCGAAGTGGTCGGACTGATCGTCGGAACGCGCCCGGACTGTATGCCGGAAGCCTTACTGGATTATTTCACCGCCCTCTCCAAAGAAAAGTTTGTGATGATAGAATACGGATTGGAAAGTACATTGGATAAAACATTGATCCGCATCAACCGCGGACATACTTACGAAGAATCGGAAACAGCCATCCGCCGGACAGCCGAAAGAGGCATCTACACCGGAGCCCATCTGATCCTGGGCTTACCGGGGGAAAGCCGCAAAGAGATACTGCATCATGCCGATCGATTATCCGCATTACCGATCACTACGCTAAAGCTTCATCAATTGCAACTGATCCGCAACACCCGCATGGCGAAAGAATATGCCGATCATCCGGAAGAGTTCCATCTTTATACGGCCGACGAATACATCGACCTGGTGATCGACTTTATAGAAAAATTAAACCCCTCTATTGTAGTAGAGAGGTTTGTATCGCAATCCCCGAAAGAGCTGTTGATCGCTCCCGACTGGGGACTTAAAAACTTCGAGTTTACCGCTAAAGTAAATAAGCGTATTGCCGAAAGAAATGCACGGCAGGGACGACTATTTATTCCTTTTTCTTAGGAGCCAGTTCCCCGTAGAATGTGATATTCTGTTTATTGACAGGTGTCACATTTATAGTTGCAGAACCATTAGAGAATACCTGTACATTGAATGTATATGTATCGTCGTCTGTCTGGGCACGAAACTGTATTTGAGCGGTTCCCTTTTTGTTGAAAGAGGTTTGATAATCGGTAATTGATTTTTCAAATCGCAACCCGTCACCGCCACCATAAGGAGCCGAATATGCTCTTCCGAAATAAGGAAGATAGGAAATAGCCGAGTCGCCGCGCATTTCCAGAGAATAGGGAGAGGTCAGATTGAGAGAACGCCCTCCCATGGGTATCGCACGGTCCACATCTATCGTAAACCGTTTACATTCTATTAATTCTTTTACTTCTTTTTCTTTTTGTTCTTTCTTTTCCTTCTTGGTTTGGGCACAAAGGGATTGCCCTGTTAAAACGAGGACAATCCCCAGTATCCAGAATAACCTAACGTTCTTCATAACCTTAATAACTAATACACAATTTGCCTTCTATGTATAAGACAATTATAAGATGATAAAAGTTTAAGTCAGACTCGTTAATTTAACACAACAAAAGGTTAACAAAGTTATAGGATGATAAACCGGAGACAACCAACCTCATTTATAACACAGAAAGTAGTCAACTAAAACCGTTAAACGACTCGAGAGAACAAAGATGTATCATATATTATAATAGGTTCAAATATTATCAATTAAAAACTAAAGCACTTGCGTATGTCCGTCAACTTTACGTAATTTGCTGTACATTATAATTCTGAATTGGAATAAACAAATTTATGGAGAAGAAACATCAGTATCAGGGCTTAACCAAACAAGAAGTTGAAGAAAGCAGGCGCCTTCACGGCGAAAATATCCTTACACCTCCCGAGAAAGCTTCTCTCTGGAGTCAGTTCCTCGAGAAGTTCAATGATCCGATCATTAAGATCCTGTTGGTAGCATGGCTGTTGTCGATGATCATCGCCGGTGTACATTGCTGGGGACCGGAGGCAAAGGGCTTCACCGCTTTTCTCGAACCGATCGGTATATTCTTTGCCATCATGCTGGCATCGTGTGTAGGGTTCTTTTTTGAACTGAAAGCCAACAAAGCATTCGATATACTGAACACAGTAAACGATGATACATTCGTAAAAGTAATCCGCGAAGGAAATATCTGCCAGATCACAAAAAAAGAAGTGGTAGTAGGCGACATCGTCGTACTGGAAACGGGAGAAGAAATACCAGCCGACGGTCGACTGCTGGAAGCTATTTCCTTACAGGTTAACGAGTCGACCCTGACCGGCGAACCGATCATCAGCAAAACGACCTACGAAGCTGAATTCGATAACGAAGCAACTTACCCATCCAACGCTGTGATGCGTGGAACGACCGTAGTAGACGGACACGGTGTGATGGAGGTCGAACTGGTTGGTGACGCTACCGGATACGGAAAAGTATATGAAGGCTCTCAAATAGAAAGTGACGTCGAGACCCCGTTGCAGATGCAACTGAAAGGGCTTGCCGCCGTGATCAGTAAAGGTGGATACACCGTAGCCGGGCTTACCTTTATCGCCCTATTGGTCAAACTGTTCCTCACTTCTTCCGGTATGCCGGTAATGGATTTGATCTCTCACATACTGAATATCTTTATGATAGCAGTAACCCTGATCGTTGTATCCGTCCCCGAAGGTTTGCCGATGAGCGTAACCCTGAGCCTCGCGCTCAGCATGAACCGGATGCTTAAGACGAACAATCTGGTCCGTAAGATGCATGCCTGTGAAACAATGGGAGCAACAACCGTGATCTGTACCGACAAGACCGGAACACTGACACAAAACCAGATGCAGGTCTATCAGACAAACTTTTATAACCTAAAAGACCAGAAACTGGGTGACGATGAACTAAGCAACCTGATCAAAGAAGGTATCTCGGTTAACTCTACCGCCTATCTTGACTTCTCGGAAGATAAAGTAAAGACATTGGGCAACCCCACCGAAGCAGCCCTGTTGCTCTGGCTGAACAGCCAAGGCCAGAACTATCTGACATTACGGGAGGAAGCACCGGTTCTGGCACAACTCACCTTCTCGACAGAAAGAAAGTATATGGCAACTGTCGTACAGTCCGGCTTGCTCGGTAAAAAGATATTATACGTCAAAGGCGCTCCGGAAATCGTATTGACAAACAGCCAGCGTGTAGCGACCGGCGGAGAATACAAGCCGGTAGAAGCCTGCAAGGCCGATATTGAAAAGCAACTATTGAATTATCAGAATCAGGCGATGCGTACACTCGGATTCGCTTACCAGATCATTGAAGACGGGAAAGACGAAGCTTATTTCGTAAACGGACGCTTACATGGAACCGACCTGACTTACCTGGGAATCGTTGCTATCTCCGACCCAGTCCGGGCAGATGTCCCCGCAGCCGTTCAAAGCTGTCTGAACGCAGGCATAGATGTAAAGATCGTGACAGGAGACACACCGGGAACAGCCAAAGAGATCGGCCGTCAGATCGGGACATGGAAACCGGAAGATACCGACCGCAACATCATCACCGGCCCGGGTTTCGAAGCTTTAACCGACGAAGAAGCATTGGATCGTGTACTCGACCTGAAAATTATGTGCCGTGCCCGTCCAACCGACAAGCAACGCCTGGTCCAGTTATTACAAAAGAAAGGAGCCGTTGTTGCTGTAACCGGCGACGGTACGAATGACGCTCCGGCCCTGAAAGCTGCACAAGTAGGTCTTTCGATGGGAGACGGAACATCCGTTGCTAAAGAAGCCAGCGATATTACGATCCTGGACAACTCCTTCGGAAGTATCACCCGCGCCGTTATGTGGGGACGTTCCCTGTACCGTAACATTCAGAAGTTCCTGCTCTTCCAGCTGACAATCAATGTGGCTGCCTGTCTGATCGTATTATTAGGCTCGCTGTTCGGAACCGAATCACCGCTTACCATTACTCAGATGTTGTGGGTAAACCTGATCATGGATACATTCGCAGCCGGGGCACTGGCCTCCCTTCCTCCTAACGAACGGGTTATGAAAGACAAACCTCGTCGTAGCGGAAAAGACGGCGACTTTATCATCACCCGTCCGATGGCTTACAACATCTTCGGAGTAGGTTTGGCTTTCGTCATCATCCTGATGGGAGTATTATACTACTTCCACGCACAGACCGGATTAACTCCGCACGACCTGTCCTGGTTCTTCAGCTTCTTCGTGATGCTTCAGTTCTGGAATATGTTCAATGCCAAAGCGTTCATGGAAGGCCGTTCGGCTTTCTCCAACCTGAAAGAGAGCAAAAGTTTCCTGTTTGTAGCATTGCTGATCCTTATCGGCCAGTATCTGATCGTTACTTTCGGAGGAGAAATGTTCAATGTAGTTCCTCTATCGTTGAAAGACTGGGGTATCATCATCGGTTCTTCCTCCCTGGTTCTCTGGGTAGGTGAAATTGCACGCGGAATCAGCCGGCTTACAAAGAAGTAAGCCGGAACTAACAAATCAAGATAATAACTTGCTGTGTCAGATTATAATATTTACATTTGCTTAAATTGAAAGCGAAAAGTATATGGAAATAAAAATAAAACACGGGACAGAGACAGTGATCAGTCTTTCCGGCCAACTGGATACCTTGAGTTCGCCCGATTTGGAAAAAGAGATCATGGACATCCTTGAGAAAGATGTAAAGAAAGTAATACTCGATGGCACTGACCTTAGTTATATCAGCAGTGCCGGCCTGCGTTTACTTCTCATTCTACAAAAAAAGATGAGCCTGAAAGGCGGAACTTTCGTGTTGAGGAATATCCAGAGCAGCATTATGGATATATTCAAAATAACCGGATTCAACTCTTTCCTTACCATCGAGTAATAAGATCCAAACTCCGGTAAAATGACCAGCACACTACATATTAAGAATAATCCCGACCAGCTTGCCCTCCTGTATGATTTCCTGGAGCAGCAGGCTGGACATTGCGGTATCGATGCAACATTGCTTATACAGATAAAGTTGGCGATGGACGAAGCTGTGACGAATGTTATTCAATATGCATATCCCAATTCAGAAGGCGATATACGCATTGACATGGGGTGTGAAGAGGGACTGTTGAAAATAGTCGTGACCGACAACGGCATCCGATTCAATCCGCTGGAAAATCAGGAACCGGATATTACCCTTTCAGCAGAAGAACGCCCGATCGGCGGACTGGGTATTTTCCTGGTTAAACAATTGATGACGGATGTCAGGTATGACCGTTCCGAAGGAAAGAATATATTAACAATGACCAAAGAAATTCAGTGATATGGCCGACTTCGATATTAAAGAAATAGCTTCCCTCAAAAGACAGTTGCGCATCATAGAAAAGTTGACGCTGGTTGGCTGGATACTTATTATTGCAGGCCTTTATTACGATTGGGAAACGGTTCCCGGCATCGCTATCGTTGTAGAGATTATTCTCTATATCTTAAAAGGACGTTTGCGGAAAAAGTTGAAGCAAAAAGAATACCTTGCCAAAATAGTGGAAGAACGTACCATCGAGCTCCGTATCCAGCGCGACCAGGTATTGAAAGAATCGGAAAAACTGTCGAAAGCACTGGATGCCCTGGCCGAAGCGCAGGACGAACTGGTACGGAAAGAGAAGCTGGCAACCGTAGGACAGCTTACACAGGGATTGGTAGACCGCATCCTCAATCCGGTAAACTACATCAATAACTTTGCCGGCCTATCGGCAGACCTGATCAAGGAATTGAAAGAAAACATCACGGACGAGCGAGCCGTCATGACAAAAGAGATTTATGAAGACAGTGTCGAAATACTTGATATGATAGAAGGCAACCTGCAAAAAATCAATGAGCATGGTTGTAACACTGTCCGCATCGTCAAAGCTATGGAAGAGTTGTTGAAAGACCGTCACGGCGATGTTACAGCGACCGATCTGAGCGAGTTGTGTAAGGTCAACATAGATGTTCTCAACAAATTATTCAAAAAAGAAATTGAAGAAAACCAGATACAGATAAATCTCGAATGCCCGGAAAAGCCGCTTATAGTGGAAATCGATATCGAACAGATGAATAAAGCAATAGGCAGTATTCTCAAAAACGGTATCTATGCACTGCTCCGTAAACTCCAGAAGGAAAGTTTCACTCCGTTTATTACGATCAAATTGGAGGAAAGAGCGAACAATACTGCATTTATCAGTATCTATGATAACGGAATAGGTATCGAAGACAATATCAAAGACAGGATATTCGAACCATTCTTTACAACGAAACCTTCGGCTGAAGCAGCCGGTGTCGGGTTGTATCTCTGCCGTGAAGTTATCCTTAACCATCAGGGTTCGATCCTGGCGAAAAGTGAAAAGGATAACTATACTGAATTCCTAATTACAATTCCCATCAGTCAAAAAAGGATCAACAATGAATGAGAATACCCAAAAAGAAATTGAGAATCTGCGGAAGCAGATCAGCCAGCAGGAAAAGATGGCTTCGCTCGGATTATTGAGTGCCGGTATTGCGCATGAGATACAGAATCCACTCAACTTCGTAATCAATTTCAGCAAAGTTTCGCAGAAGTTACTAAAGGATATGCAGGAAGTGCTGGACGAGCTCGGGAATGCATTACCGGAAGACTCGGTCGAAGAGATCAAAGAAATTATGTCTGACCTGGAAGGGAATATGAGTAAGATCGAAGAAAACGGCAACCGCGCTTCGAGCATTGTACGTGGTATCCTGCTCTATTCGCGTGGCAAAGACGACGAATATATCCCAACCGACCTGCAACAGCTGACCAAAGAATATATATGGCTTTCTTACCATGCTGTCAGAGCGAATAATAAAAGCTTCAACGTAGCTATACAAGAGAATTATGCCGACGACTTGCCATTGGTAAAGGTTATACCGCAAGACTTCAGCCGTGCCATTCTCAACCTGATGAACAACGCCTGTTATGCCGTATTCAGCAAGTCGAAAGAGGCAGCCGACACAGCTTACCAGCCCACTATCAAGGTTTCCCTAAAGAAAGAAGGCGACCGTATCGCCCTGGTTATAGAAGATAACGGACAGGGTATTTCCGAAGAGGTTAAGAAGAAACTTTATACTCCTTTCTTCACTACAAAGCCGATCGGAGAAGGTACCGGCCTGGGGTTATCGATCACTAAATCGATTATCGAACAAAAACACAACGGTACGATCGAGATGGAGTCCTGTCCCGGCGAATATACCCGTTTTACCATTTCTATTCCTATCCAACAATAACAGAGACAAAAGTCATGGCTATAAAAATATTAAGTGTAGATGATGAATTAGACCTGGAAAGGTTGCTTACCCAATACTTCCGTCGCAAGATAAAGAAAGGAGAATATGAATTCTATTTTGCGCATAACGGACTGGAAGCACTCCAACTCATGCTTGTCCAACCGGATTTCGATGTTATATTAAGTGACATCAACATGCCGGAAATGGACGGGTTGACATTGCTTGCCAAAATAAACGAGATGCAGAATCCAGCTCTGAAATGCATCATGGTCTCAGCCTACGGCGATATGGAGAATATCCGTAGTGCCATGAACCAGGGGGCATTCGACTTTACGACAAAGCCAATCAACCTGGAAGACCTGGAACGTACGATCGAAAAGGCAGCCGAACAGATATCCTTCATCAAGAAGGCACAACAGGAACACTCACAACTGGAGTCTATCCGTAATGACTTGCATATCGCCCAGGAAATACAACAGACCATCCTGCCGAAAACGTTTCCGCCGTTTCCGGAACTGAAGTCATTCGATATCTACGCCTATATGAATGCGGCTAAATATGTGGGAGGCGACTTTTACGATTTCTTCCGCATAGACCAGGATCGTTTGGGATTCGTAATTGCAGATGTTGCAGGAAAAGGAGTCCCGGCCGCCATCTTTATGGCGATCAGCCGGACAGTTATCCGGACAATCGCATTGAACGAAAACTCAGCAGCCATGTGTATGCAACGTTCAAATGCATTTCTTTGTCAGGAAAATATAAATGAAATGTTTGTTACCGTATTCTATGGCATACTGAACCTGAATACCGGTCTCGTGACCTACTGCAATGCGGGACATAACCCTCCTGTCCTGATGAAAGCAGATAATACAGTTGTATCCGTACCGCTGACAAACGACTTTATATTAGGAAGCATAGACGATATCACCTATCACGAAAAGACTTTACAGCTATTGCCGGGAGACAACCTGTTGCTCTACACAGACGGAATCACAGAAGCGATGAATACCCGCCACGAGCAATACAGTGAACAACGGTTACTTGAAAACTGTCAGGAGTTGATCGGAAAGAGTCCGAAAGAGATCGTTGATAAAATAACAGAGAAGGTAGGAAAGTTCGTTGTCGGAGCCGTACAATCGGACGACATCACGTTGTTGTCCATCACGTATCAAGGCTAATTTTCTTTTAGCGGATAAAAAAACGGAGATGCACCGATCGGTACATCTCCGTTTTTTATATACATTATATATATGTACTTATTTCAGCAAAGCATCACGGATACCCATGATTTCTGCATTAGCAGCTCTGGCATCCTGGATTGTTGTTACTTTTTCTTTCAGGGGACTGATGGTTGTACCCAGCTGTTGAAGATCCGGATAATAAGAAGCCAGGTCGGCAACTACTTCTTCCAGCATAGTCACACGTTTTTCCATATTGGCAGACAAACCGGCAGATGTAGCATCCCCCTTAACAACCAATGTAGGATTAGCAAGCAGACAAGCATATTCAGCAGAAGATGCACCTAAAATTTCGATCTGTACATCTATTTTATTTTCTGCAGCCATCTTATCGATGATCTTATCTTCCTGTGCATTCATGAAAGCCTGCAATTGCTCTTTAGTTGCATCTTTCGGAGCTTCTTCTTTCAGGATATCCAATACAAAAGAAACATTCAGGTCTGTAGCCAGTTTTACGATGGCGCCTTCTACCTCAGCAGTAGGCTGGCCGATAGCTTTCAATACGTTGTAATCAGCCATATACATACCAAGTGCACGTGCTTTCTGTGTAGCAGTACTCAGTTCAGCAGCTTTAGCTACCGGCAGCATATATGTCAAATCAGCCACTTTAACCTGAACTTCGCCGCTTGACAAACGATAAGGAAGCTCAGACTCCGGCATATCAGCCAGGAACTTAACAGTTTCCTGTTTTACCTCTTCTGTCAACAAATCTTTCGGAGCTTTACCGGCTATAACGGCAGCTTCTTCCGTTTTCTGGGCATCATCAGATTTCTTAGTTCCATTACAGGAAGCCATGCCTACCATTAATGCGGCTATTGCAAGCACGCTTAATACACTCTTTTTCATGTTACTTTATTTAATAATTTATATTCCAGCTTTTTTACTCTTCTCTCAGGAAACATCCCGGAAACTCTGCGAATATAGCGATAATCGCTATAAATGCAAAGAAACCTATAATCAATAAATTAAAATTATACGTAGAAATTGAAATACCACCCAAGTTTTTCTCATAAGCATAGAAAGGAGCTCTGCCATACGGGTTATCCGGCACTACATATATTTGACCTATCGCAGGATAAATACGATGGCCGTACTCTTTATAGAAATTACGTCCACCCGCTCCCATCACCAGATCTTCGATAGCAGAATTATGGTGTTCTTTCTTTTGGGCAGTTACCCACTCAACTCCTTTTTCACGTATATCTTCCTGTTGCACCTGATCCAGATAAGCAGTAAAGTTATGCGCACGTTCATGCAGAGCCGTATCCACCTTATCCAAATACGACAGATAGCTTTCGCCCTTCGCATAAGGGGCAATACGGGCAGCACGTCCCAACACAGCCAGTTCATTTTCTATCGTCAATCGTTTGTCGGAATCATCCTTTATTTCCAGTTGTTCAGCCAGCCGACGCACCTCTTTCGCATGTATATTCTCATAATACTGTGCCAGATACTTTTCTCTTTCGATTGGAAAATAAGCCTGGTTATAAGCATTATCGGCAAACTGCTCCACCATCAAGGCCTCGAAAGCCCAGCGTGAAGGGATGATTTCACCGATCAGCGGCACTTTATTTTCCTTCGATGCGCGGGTATTCAAGTCATCGAACTTGATCACCAATCCACAAAGTAATATCTGCGGAATAAGCAAAAGAGGGATCGTGATATAGATGGCTACAACAGAATTCATCGACTGCGACAAGATCAATCCCGTCAGGTTTGCCAGGAAAGAGGTAGCCCAAAGGATACTCCACCAGATACCGAACATCTCCCATCCTACTCCAATGATAAAATTCCCCACTAAAACAAAAAGCAAAGATTGTAGTCCCGATACTATCAGAAGGTAGACCATCTTGGAAGTAAGGTAACTACTGCGGCTCAAACGAAGAAAATGCTCACGCTTCAGGATAGGCTTGTCTTTTATAATCTCTTCGGCACTTATGCTTAACCCCATAAAGGTCACGACAATAACCGACATAAAGATATAAGACACAAAGTTCTTGTTGGCAAGCAGAGTATACTCGTCACCATCCACATAACGGGTAAGCAGAGCGACAATCAATGCCAATAAAGGAGCTTCCAGTAAGGTGATTGCCAGATATTGTTTATTAACCAACTTTGTTCGGATATTCCGTTCCAGGAAAATACAGAATTGCTTAAACCAGGAAGGTTTCCGCTGTTTGCTGTCAGGTAAATCTTTCTCCTCGGCAACTGTGTAAGCTGGTCGCGCCGAGACATATTTCTCATGCCATTCCTCGGGGGTAAACTTCCGGATATTCGTCTGGTTACCGCTATCGTCTATTTTCTTCGAATCTATAATGTTCAATATCAATTCAGGATTGACATTTCCGCAGGTACTGCAAACACTGATATCCGGATCGGTATATTTGGCCGCTTGCTTGAAATAGATAATCGCTTCTATCGGATTCCCATCATAGATAGGATACCCTCCCCGGTCCAACAACCAAAGACGGTCGAACAACTTATAGATTTCCGACGATGGTTGGTGAATATTCACGACAACCAGCCTTCCGCGGTGGGTCTGTTCCTTCAACAGCATGATAACTTTCTCTGAATCTGACGAAGACAAACCGGAGGTAGGCTCATCCAGATACAGAATAGCCGGCTCACGAATCAATTCGAGAGCGATATTCAACCGTTTACGTTGTCCGCCGCTGATCGTTTTACGGATAGGCGAACCGACTTCCAGATCTTTTATACCTTCCAGATCCAAATCTTTCAGGACCGTATCGACCCGTTCTTTAATCTCCGGATCCGAGAGACGGGCAAAACAAAGACGGGCCGTAAACCAGAGGTTCTGATAAACGGTAAGTTCTTCAATCAACAAATCGTCTTGCGGAACAAAACCGATCAGTTGCCGGGCTTCAGGAGCATCCAACGGATAGCCGTTCACGGTTATAGTCCCTTCGTCCGGGCGGATATTACCGTTCATGATACCCAGTAAAGTAGACTTACCGACTCCACTTCCTCCCATAATGGCAACCAGTTGTCCCGACTCCAGGTTGAATGAAAAGTTATGCAGTCCGTTGGAGCTATTTTTAAAAGTAAAATTCAAACCTCTACCAGCCAGAGAAATCGTTTCTTTCCGTTCATTCTTATTATAGACAGTCAATAAGTCACTGTAATAAACCGGAAGAAATAAAGGCCCCTTCAATACGCTACTGTGCTGCCAGGCATAAAATATTCCCGATGATAAAGGGATATCGTTCATGAAAACGACCCCTGAACCATAATAGGTAAATATCTGCTTATCGAACCGACGGATAAAGAGTACACGGATAAATCCGTCCATTCCCTTACGGGTTATATGGTTTTCAGCTTCAGTCTCTTCTCCACTGATAAGAAGTAAAGAAGAAGACGGTTTCCCGATTATAAATGCAAGTATGTCGTCAAACTCTTCCTGTGGAATGGCAAAAATATCAGCCACCAGATGAAAAAGAGACAGATGGTTCTCAAACTCTTCACTATTGGAATAAGCAAACTCCACAAAGCGGATCAGGAGAAGAAGTTGTTCTTCCGCCATCAGCTTCACCTTCATCTGCTCACAGATATTACGTACCACTCCCTCCTTATCCACTGGAAAAAGAGGATCATCGTACATACTCCGCAACTCACTGTATAACTCAATATACTCTTTATGAGAACGAACACCAAAATGACTGGACAAATAAAAATGAACCGCACGGCTTGCCTGCTGTTCCTCGATGCGCACCGCCGAAGCAAAAACAGCAAACAGATTTAATAAACCGTTCAGAATGGTTTCATTCATATATTCATATAGATAATGATGATTTACAGGACAAAGGTAAAACTTTCAAGCATACAGAAATAAAAAATTCGTTATTTCTCGGAGAAAACAATTAAAGACAAAGCATTTACAACCATTATTCATCATATTTATTCTCCCACATAGAATCATTCGAAACAATCATTATAATTGTAAATTGAAAAATAACGATAATATGCCATTATTTGAACTACTGCAACAGCAACACATCCTGTGGAAGATTAAGAGACTGATCAAATTTTACAACAATTATTAGGCATTTTATAATTATAAAAAGCTCTTTGTCCCCATAGGGTAGATATAATGGGTCCTACAGTTTTAATATATTCCGTGTTACTTATTGGATAAATTGAATCTCATACAACTTGCGAACAGACTACATCTCATCATTACTACACGAGGCAAAACTAATCATGGTTAATGATAACAGGAAAAAACAAGTGACTTTTGTACATGATTCTAATAATTTAATTTGACCAAGGAGAGTATAGTAAGTTACTTTCACATAATCATTAAAACTCATTGTTTAGAAAATGTTCAAAATCATCCGATATATAAGCCATAACGGAATAAAAAACAATATTGGAATCTTTTCGCACAAAATCGAACACAATATAATTAACTTAAAAAATAGATTTGCGACAGAAAAAAAGAATATTAACAAAAACAAGTATTATGAACAGAATACAAATTCAACAAAAATTACTCGGACTACAAAATCACATGATGAACTTCGCTATCAAACTAACTGCTAACAGGGATGATGCCCTAGATCTGTTACAAGACACTATGCTGAAAGTACTGGATAATCAAGAGAAATTTGTAGACAATGTCAATTTTACGGGCTGGGTTATGACTATAATGCGCAATCTTTTTATTAATAACTACCATAAGATTGTACGTATACAGACTAGGATTGATCAAGATACAGACCTGTACAATCTGAATATAGTCAATGATAATATTTCTGGTTCCCCTGACAAAATCTATCAAATTCAGGAAATCACAAAAGCTATTACAGAATTGAACGATGAAGTGAAAATTCCATTTTCTTTATTTTTAAATGGTTATAAATATAATGAAATTGCAGAAAAGCTCAATATACCTTTAGGAACGATAAAAAGTAGAATTTTTTTCGCACGCAAACAATTACAAGAAAAACTGAAAGATTTTCAATATACATAAATAATACATTTTCAACTTTTCTCCCAAAAACAATAGTATGGAAACAAAAAGTAAAAAATTCAACAATAAGAAAAACGTAAACTATGGACTTACATTCAGGACAACCTTACTGGATAATCAAAAATCCTCTTTTTTGATTATTACAATCCCTTGAACAAAAAAATCTGGATACAGATATAGTAATTATCGGTTCTAGCATAACAGGAGCCCTTATGGCCCATGGTAACCGCTTACCGCTCCTGTCTACAATCAATTTCAGATATCGAAACAGTTTTAAAAGAAGCGGGAATAGATGCCGACTTTGAACAATTACCAAGTATTTTCTATGCCAGTGATGATAGAGGGAGCAAACTCATCGAACGTTAATATGAAAATTTATTATTACGACGATATTCCGTAGGAGTCATACCGTAACTTTGTTTAAAAGCCGTACTAAAATAACGAGAACTGGAAAAACCAGTACGGTCTGCCACCTCCTGAATAGTCATTTCTTTATAGGAGGAAAGCAAGCGGCAAGCCTCTACCATCCGGAACCGGATTACATAGTCGCCGATAGAAATATCCGACAAGTGGCTGAACTTGCTGTAAAGTGTCGTACGGCTCATTGCCATCCCGGATGCAATAAAGGTTACATTCAAATCCGGATTGCTCAGATTTTCATGAATCAATGTATTCAATTTTTGCATGAATTGTTCATCCGCATTACTTACAGCATCCTCTTTCGGAGAAAACAGACAACCGGACTGGCGGTAACGTATGCGGAGCTGATCGCGTTGCTTTAATATATTCAGCAAGACCACCAACAGGGAATCCACATCGAATGGTTTCGCCAGATATACATCCGCACCGGATTTATACCCTTCGACCGAACTTGCCTGATCGGCCCGGGCTGTAAGCAAAACCACTGGTATATGACTGACCGTCACATCGTTTTTGATCCGGTGGCACAATTCGTAACCATCCATACGGGGCATCATGACATCGCTGACTACCAGATCAGGCTGATATTGCCCCAAGAGTTCCCAGGCTTTCTCACCGTCTTCCGCCACATAAACCTGCTTAAAGTCGGCCTGTAAAACACTAGACAAGTAGTTTCGTAAATCAGGTTCATCTTCTGCTATCAGTAATGTATATTTAGAAAGCGATTTATCGGCTTGTGCATCACATACATTTCTTTTCGTTGCTATGCCATTATCCGTTGCGCTTGCAATTACCACATCCGGCTCTTCCGACACAAGTACCTGTACCATAGGCAAGTCGAAATAGAAAGTTGCTCCACCGTCTTTATTGTTATAAGCGCCGATGCTACCCCCATGCAACTCTACTAATTTACGGGCATAAGCCAGCCCTATCCCACTGCCTTTACGATTGTGGTCGCCCTGATAGAAATGAGAAAAAAGACGGTCCATATCAACATGAGCCAATCCGATACCTTGATCGGCAAGAGAAATACGTATATTTTTTTCCACACGCTCCGTAGTGATAGCCAACAAGGTATTCGAATCACTAAACTTCATCGCATTTATCAACAAATTGGACAAAACGACACGACATTTGGCTGCATCGAAGGGGACTTTTTCTATCGTTGCATCCAACTTAAATTCCAAGCAAATTCCACGGGCTTTAAATTCGGGAGTAAAATCATCTGTTACAGCCCTTAGCCAGTCATTGAGATCGTAAAAACGGATATCCATGACATTACCATTCGTGTCCGATTTCTGAGCATCGAGTACCATATCTACGATTTCACGCATCCGGCTGGTTTGCAACAACATGCCGTCCAGTTGACGGGAGACCTCTTTGTCTGTCACTTTACCGGATTTCAACAGCCGTTTGAGGGGTGCATAAATCAAAGTCAAAGGCGTACGCAGTTCATGACTGATATTAACCATGAAACGAACTTTTTCTTCGTAAAATTTACGTTCATGTTCTTTCATTGTCAAAACGAGCTCGCGTTCCTTACGCTTCATGACCAACCAAGCTCCACATCCCACGACTCCCAAAACTATAAAAATCACTAATATCTGGAACCACACACGCAGCCATAAAGGCGGTATTACATTAACAGTCAACAATTTCAAAGGCTTACTCCAGTCTCCGTTCCTTTTACTGTATGAAACCCACAACTCGTAATTGCCGGGAACCAGGGAGGGCAATGAATATGCATGGCTGGACGTCTCCAGCAAATCCTCCCGGTCTCCTTTGATATAAAAACGGAATAGTTTTTTTCGCATCAAATCCTTTTCTTTGACGATGACACTTAGCCCCAAAGTTGAATAATCCCAAGGAATGGAGATAGCCTGCTCTCCGAATATTCCGTCGGGATGAATAGGAGAACCATCCAGGGCCAGATTTATCAGGCTGACGGAAAAATCTTCTTCCTTTTGAAATTCCTGGTTGGGGCGTATCCTTACAACGCCTTCCACGCCCGAAATATAAATATCACCGGAAGTAACTTTTAAAGCCGGCTGAGGTAAAAACTCACGTGTAAAAACCCCATCAGATTCTCCGAAAACGACTACACGTTTCTCATGAGGAACACATGCATATAATCCATCGTTGGTACTTATCCAAAGGCGATCGCTATCATCGAAAGCAAGAGACATAACTCCAATAAATAGCTTCGTATCGACCGTGTCCAATTTTTGCAGAGTAGAGTCATATACATACAATCCGGAAGAGGTTCCCAACCAAAAACGTTTATCCTTGCCTTGTTTAACAGAAGTGATTGTTCCGATATCTTTCCCTGCGACAAATATCGGATGAAGTTGTTTATGCAGAATATCAAACATATACAAAGCTGTGGAAGAACTCACATAACATGAATCGCCCGACACAAAACGAGGAGCTACTAAATTTGGAAGTGCCCCTTCAGGTAAAGCCTCGAATTGCTGTTTACGCGCGTCGTACACATACAGATAGTTATCAGATAAAAGGCAGAAACGATATTCGTCTATAGCATACAGCCGAACCGCATTTCCACGTGTAAACAAGTCTTTTTGAACATTCTCCCAATTGAGCCGGAACTCATGGCATTCACCTGTAAGCTTATTAAAACGATAAAGTCCGTCACCAAATGATGATAATAGCAAATCCGAATCATTATAAGGCATGATAGAAACAATTTTCATTCCCGATGTCTGCTGATATTCCAAAAATGTTTCTGTTTTCGGATTAAATCGATTGAGGCCTCCCCCATCCGTTCCCATCCAAATTTTACCATCCCGATCCTCATACATAGAAGTGACCGACTCAAAACTGAGTCCGTATGAAGCTCCGGGAGGCGCATCCCGATAGGTGGTCATAAAAACAGGCTTGATTCCTATCAGCCCACCCCGGATACTACCTGCCCACACATTATCTTCTTCGTCAATATACAGGCAGGCAAAAGAGTTTACCGGAAGGGAATGCCGGTCGCCGGAGAGGTGCATGATTCCTTTTACCGACTTATCCTTATAATTGTAAATATTAATACCTCCCCCATCGGTTGCCATCCAAAGTTCACCGTCCTTTTCCCGCATATCCTGCACGACATTATGACTCAACCTATCCGGAGCTTCCAGATGTTCTATCAATCGCCCCTCGTCATCATAACAAAAAACTCCTTTATTATAGACTGCCACCCAAATATGCTTGAGCGAATCTACATACAACGAAGATATATTCCCCTCAGGAACAAATGATATCCGCTCCATATCGCCTGTGTCCGGATAATACCACCAAAGACCGTTTCCCCGAAAAGAGAGTATGACCTTTCTTTCTTTTTCGTTATACAAATAAGCATAATTAGGAGAAGATACAAAGGGAACCTTTAATTCGCACCGAACAATTTCCTTTTCCTCATAGGAATAATAAAAAATACCTTTCTTTCCTAAAAAATAGATTCCTTCCGGTAGAAGAAGGCTACAAGATGCCACCACCGGCTGTCCGTCTATTTCCTGATGTAGAAATTTCCGGGCATCACGATCAAAACGCGCCAACCCACGACTGGTCCCTACCCAGATATTTTTATTGGCATCTTGTTCTAAAAAAACGACATCATTATAAGGAAGAGAATATGGGTTACCTTTCTCTTCCTGATAGACTGTGATCTTTTCCCTGTCGAAACGGTTCAAACCAAACCGGGTCCCGATCCACATAACACCCCTGTCATCTACCAATACACATTTTACGGAGGATTGCGACAGGCCGTTTTCTAATGAAATCTGTTTAAAATAATACCTGGGGGCTGCACAAAGCTTCCCTGTTAAGAATACAAAAAACAAGAATAAATATAATTGTAAATAATTTTTGAATACTTGCATAATCATATTTCACCCTTTGTCCGGCAAAAATACAAAATCATCCGAAAAGCAAGCCTTGCAGAAGACAAAAAACGATTTCTGAGTTTTTCTGAATGATATCGAACATTGAGAAATATTCTGAAAATATAGATTTGCGACATGTAAAAATTAAACAAAGTGTTTTATTAAAGGTTATTTATCAATGTTTCGCAGAATTGGTGTATTTTTTATCCTTGTGGTTGCGGTATTAATCAAATATATCCTACCCAATGAAAAGCCGGAAATTATTCCTTTTCCTCAACAAAGTGTATCAGACAAGGGTGATTTCATATTCGATGAATCGACTCTCATCAGTGTAGAAAACGAAAAACAGGCAGCAATAGCGCAAGAATTTACCAGTCTATTCAATCTTGCTGCCGGATTTACTCCTAAAGTGACTATTCAAAACAAAAAAGCAGATATCATATTCCATACAGATAAAGAGTTAGAGTCTGAGCACTACAAACTGAATATAGGTCCGTCTTGTATTTTGGTAAAAGCATCCGGACAAAAGGGTTTCTTTTATGCCATGCAAACGTTGCATTTTTTACTTCCTTCAGCCATTAACAGTCCTACGCCGGTAAAAAATATTCGATGGAGTGTGCCTGGGATGACCATATTAGACGGTCCCCGACATAAAGATCGGGTTGTAGTTTTGTATACACCATTTAATCTTATCCCCAAAGATAATCTCAAAGAACTCATTGATTGTATGGCCATGTTAAAAATAAACAGGCTGCATTTCATACAGGAGCTTTATGATGTAATTCCAACTGCAGGACAAAAAACTACGGACAACATGATCTTATATGCTCAAACCAAAAAGGTCACAATTTCAAGCGGAACAATTCCAACTAAAGGGGTTACCTCCAATCTACCGTTTCAAGTGGAAGATATTATCCGGGAATCAAATATCCAACACTCCAAAGACAACAAAAAAATATTATTCCAATGTCTGGCATCCATTGCAGAAAAAAGTTGGTCGGATCTTCCATAAAGAAAACCCTGCAAGAGTTCTCTCGAATACTTGCAGGGTAATTAAGGTTTATTTAAATTATGTTGAATGTACTATTATTCCAAAGCCGGTGAGCTTGCTGTTGTCGGCCAGTAAGGATTCTGATACAAATTAGAAGTTTCCAATTTTGAATCAGGAGAAGCCAATGTCAGTTCAAGAACAGAATATGGCGATAGGTAATAAGCTTTTCTCCACTGGTATCCGTCCCAAACTTCATTATTCTCTTTGATTACGCGGTATGGGCGAATATATTTGCTGTCGTTCCGGTTTGAGATGTTGGCATCACCTTTACCTTCAGCCTGTTCGATCAAGGCGGATTCGTTAGTCAAGTTGCCTTTCTCATCTACTTTCAAATAAGCTTCATCCTTATACATTTGCGTCCAGAAATTCACACCTTCGGGAATGTATTTACCCATATTTTCAGGGAATAAGGCATCGAATGCTCTCCAACGGATCAAGTCGCTCCACCTTCTTCCTTCGCCGATAAATTCACAACGACGTTCACGGCGAATGTTATACATAGTCGCATCTACTTTTTCGGAACCGGAATAAACAGCCCAGTCCGGTTCTTTTGAAAGATCGGTAGCAGCGATAGTCTTACTAAAATCCGGATCTATACCGGCACGTTCGCGCAACTGTCTCCAATAAGAGGCTGCCGTCGCATCGATTGATCCGTTTTTCAAATAAGAAGCCTCCAGATAGTTTAAATAAGCTTCTGCAGAACGGGCTACTACAATACCATTCGTTCCACGTACACCATTACGGATTTGCGAGAAATCATAACAATAGTGTTTACGCTGGCGGAAACCGGTACGGTCACGATGTTCGGTCAAACCTACAACCGTCGGTGCTTCAAAAAGCTCTAAAGAATCTTCATTGACTAAAACCGTTGATTCGCCAAACAAGAACAATTGCAAACGTCCGTCACGTCCTTCTTTTTGCTGGTCGATCGTTACGTCACCCTTATATCCGGAATTGGCAGCATAGATCGGTAAACCGTTTTCCATCAAGAATGCGTCTACATAACTTTTTGTCATACCATTATTACCACCTTCCATGATATAGGCCATGAAACCGTGTGTTATACTTAAGTCTGAATCAAATTGACGCCACATTAACACTTCGTCTAAAGAACTTGGATCAGGCATTGAAAACATTTCGAAGTAAGGATTCCATCCATAAATCTGGTTGATTGCCGGATTCAATACTTTTGTATTTTGTACCAGACTATGATTGTCTGCCACTTCTTTCGCTGCACTCATTGCTTCAGTCAGAAAGAAATCTATTTCTCCATCAATATTGAATGTCTTACCCGCATTGTAAGCTTTGTCTGCTCCCGGCCATCCGGCTTCACCCGGTACACGTGGCGTACCTTTGTGATATTTTTCAAATGTCGCTTCGTACAAAGCTACTCTCGATTTCACCAAAAGTGCCATTTCTTTTCCGATGCGTACTTTGTTGAATGCCGTACCCGGTTTCAACATAGAAATGGCTTTATCCAAATCTTCCAGGATAAAACGAGCGACCTCATTACGAGGGGCACGTTTACTAAGTTCCACTAACTCTTCGTTTTTATCTTCCGGTACCGTTGTTATGATCGGAAAGTCTCCATAACTGCACAAGCGGTCGAAGTAGGCGGTAGCACGCAGAAAATAAATTTCACCGATATAATGGTTGATATCTTCCGGTGCACCGGATATAGTACCGGCTTCTTTCTTTGGCAATACTTGTTCCAGGAAGTAGTTCATGGCACGAATCAGACTGAAATCGGGACCTCCTGAAGAAGGTACCAACCAGCGATCTGCAGCAAAATAGCCTGTATTGGCTTCGCCTACTACCATATTGTCTGTACTACCGTCAACATTTAAAGGCCCGGCATTATACGCAGCATCATTTGTTGCAATAAGAGAGGTATAATAATTGATAGCATAAGCTCCCAATTCTTCAGCAGAATTAAAATATTGTGCAGGCGTAATGCTAGAAACCGGTTCCCTATCCAGGAAATCGTTACATGACGATGTCAATAACCCGAAAGCTGCTGCTATGGGAAATATATATATATTTTTTAAATTCAGTTTCATAATCCTCATTATTTAGAAATTAACATTCAAACCTACAGAAATCGTTTTACACAGTGGATACAATTTTCCGTCTCCCCAATCTCCACCTAATGTTTCAGGGTCAAATACTCCGGTAATATCAGAAATAGTCAGCAAGTTATCACCCGAAATATACAATCTGACAGAAGACATACCAGCCTTAGAAATCCACTGTTGAGGCAATGTATAACCTAACTGTATGTTTTTCATACGGATATAAGCTGCATTCTGCAAGTATCCACTTTGACGTTGTTGGTTCTTGCTTCCATCGAAGCTGGCACGCGGATAATAAGCATTCAAATTAGCACCCAACGGATCATTTTCACCACGCCAGAAATCCCAGTGTTCTTTGAAACCGGCAGATTGCCACATACCACCGTTTGCCCCCCAGAAATACGGACCATCCAACCAATAGTCACGTTTACCGATACCTTGGAAGAATACAGAGAAGTCAAAACCTTTCCAAGCAGCATCAAGAGTCAAACCGAAATTGTAACGCGGAGTACTATTACCAATTACCGAACGGTCGCCCGGATTATCTACCGTATTGGCACCTGTGTTAACAACACCATCACCATTTAAATCCTTATACATTACATCACCGGGGCTCCAGCTTGATCCCCAACTCGGTTTATTGTTAGCTAAATGAGCATCCATCTGTTCCTGAGTCTGAGCAATACCCACAGTAGTATACCCCCAGATTTCATTCAACATTTTACCGCTGTAATGAGCAATATCCAATGACCTTGAGTCATTCGGGTATCTGGTGATTTTTTGTCTTGCATCTGACAATACAAATTTAGCCCCATAACTAACTTCACCGATACGGTCTCTCCATGACAGTTCCAATTCAAAACCGTATGATTTCATATCAGAGTTATTGATTTTCGGAGGAGTTGTCCCTAAAACACTTGGTAGTTCAGGAGCCGGTCCGATCATGTCATACGTATAACGTGTAAAGTAGTCAAATGATCCGGTTAAACGGTTATTCAGTAAAGCCCAATCCAAACCGACGTCCCAGGTTTCTACTGTTTCCCAAGTCTTCAAAGAACTTACGATAGATGGTAATCCGGCTACATTCGGTTTCAAACCATTTACTAACCAACGGCCACTAGCTGTTCCGACCGGCATAGTTTGGTAGAATGGATACCAAGCATCATTTGTATCCGTATTACCCAACTGTCCCCAAGAACCTCTCACTTTTAATGTACTGAAAATATCAGACAGATCACCAAAGAATTCTTCACGGGCAATGTTCCATCCGGCTGATACAGATGGGAAAAATCCCCAACGCTGATCACCTATAAAACGGGAAGATCCGTCATAACGTCCGTTTAGCTCAACCATGTAACGATCTTTGTAGTTGTAGTTGATACGTCCGAAGAAACCGGCAACTGAATTTTCAGCCTTACCGCCACCCACTTTTTGTTCAGATGTAGTTTGATTTATCGTAGGTACTTCCGAAGAGATGATTTTATCACCTTGTCCATAAAGATTATCAGTTCTCGTCAATTCGGCATTAAATCCGACCATCACTTTGAAGAAATGGTTATTGATTGTTTTCTGGTAATCCGTATAAATATTTGTTGTAAAATAATCTTCTGTATATCTGCTTTCCGAAATGCGACTCGCTCCCGGTGAATAAGAAGCTCCGCCATCCCAGCTTATGGCATAAGGTTGGTTATTGGCATCGTATGCATAAACAGGCAACACAGCCCAGTGCTGATTGTTGGTATGCGTACGCATATTCCCGTCAATATTGATTGTCCAATCTTTGATCGGTTCGAACCTTAAACCCATTTGTTGAGTGTAATAATTCTTTTGCTGTGTCTGTACACCACCTTCTTCCATCTGGGTCAACTCCATACCTTCAGTCAAATGTCCATTGTCATCATACACCGGACAGGTCGGCCAGCGACGGGCAATATTATGGAAGAACAATCCCGTCATATAAGTCGGACGATCGTAATCTTCACGTGTCCATTTACTTGTATAATTTAAAGTAACCCATTTTGCCAATTGAGCTGATATTTTAGCATCCAATGTATATCGCTGGAAATTATCCGATCCATGACGTATCAAACCATTCTGATCCAGAAAACTACCACTGACACGGTAAGTCAATTTTTCCGTACCGCCACTTACGCTCAAATTATGTTCGTGTGAAGGCGCCCAGTTACGATATACTTCAGCAAACCAATCTGTATTAGCATTAGCACCTGTATACATTTCCCACTTATTTTGAGAATTGGGAGTAGAAACAGTTTTTATTTTACCAGCCTGATAATCCTGAATACGCTGCATGACATCAGCACTAAATACCGGACTCTGACCAGCATTGGCTGCTGCTGCATTAAAATATTGTGCGAACTGATAAGAATCCATCATTTCCGGTATCTGTAAAGCATCTGTGAAACGAAGATTACCAGAATAACTTACGCTGGTTTTACCTGCTTTTCCACCTTTCGTCTTAATTAAAATTACACCGAACGACGCACGCGAACCATAAATAGAAGAAGCTGCAGCATCTTTCAAAACAGAAACCGATTCAATATCATTCGGATTGACAGTGTTCATATTACCTTCAATACCATCAATCAATACTAATGGTTTCGAACCGGAACCATCGCCAATAGTACCGGCACCACGAATATTGAAACTCATTTCATTATCAAGCGTACCACCACCTGAATTTACTGAAAAGTTCAAACCGGGAACAACACCTTGCAAAGCTTGAGATACATTCTGAACCGGACGAGATTCAAGCACTTCTGCATCCACCATACTAACCGAACCAGTTAAATTCACCTTTTTCTGTGTACCGAAACCGACAACAACCACTTCATCAAGTGTTTGTGTATCTTCCTTAAGTACAACTTTAATAGGGCTTTGTCCTGTGTATTTTACCTCCTGGGTAATATAACCGATAAAAGAGATTTGGATCAAGTCTCCTTTTTTAACATGAGACAATTCAAAGTTTCCATTCATGTCCGTAACAGTTCCATTTGTCGTCCCCTTTACGACAACAGAAGCACCTGTAACAGGTCCGAACTCATCTTCAATAGTCCCTGTAAGTTTGTCTGTTTGTTGAGTAATAGTTGTTGCTGCATTCACTTCCAGAGCATGAAGCTGTCCCCCATAAGAAAAGGCTAACGAAAGCAGCAAAACACCAACGGTTTGCATTTTTTTTAGCATAGCATTACTTTTAATTATTAAAACTAGGTTAACTATAAGGAATAACTTATGTTAATCAAAAGATTTAGTGTATTGACACAGATTATATTTATGTTTGTTTTTATATTAGTTCTGGTAGAACTTATCCCTTAATCTTCAACCTATAAACAATTACAATACAATTCATTTATATAAAATATAGAACAGGAAGATTTAATTTAATTAGCCGAATTATTTTGTCAAATATTAATTATACTCATCAAGCTATTTAAAATAATTAAATATTTAAACTGTTAAAATATTGGTTATTTAAAAATAATATGTATTTTTGCACCGAAAACAAAAATAGTTCTACCAGAACTATGGTATTTGTTTTTTTTTCTATCCTTTGAAATATCGAATGTCTCTGTTTTGCGAAATTAATAAAGAAAAGGCGTTTAATAATCTCCCTAATTTTTAACCTAATTATAAAGTACAAGCATAACCAACAATATCGTCGAGATTACATCCCTGTTTACATGACTCACGAAAACCATAGAAAAAAACATAAAAAAAGCAGTTATCTAAAAAGATAACTGCTTGATTTTGTGAGCCGAAAACGAGACTCGAACTCGTGACCTACGCATTACGAATGCGTTGCTCTACCAACTGAGCTATTTCGGCAACATTATATATTTACTTGTTACTTGTTTTTCAATTCGGGCACAAATGTAAAAACTCTATTCGACATCTGAAAGAAGTTTGGCTAAAAAATCATCTAATTCTGCATCTAAATCTTTCAACAGCGGATCGTCGGCACGTAAAACTTCATCGTCGAGGAAGAGAAGTTCCTCTATTACAACGAAATCCTCATCTGTCAGGCTAACAGAGAAAGGTTTCATGATGTGAGGACTGTCAAATATATTTTTCGCAACTAAAAGAGTCAGCACTGATTTCACGGTGTTGGCTACCTGCTTGTTGAATTTGTCTTCTTCACAGGGACAGCCTACCCAGTCGAATACGATCGTCTTGTCCAGCAACCGTTCCTCTTCGTCATAGATTTGCAGCTCCCCGCTTTCAGGGTCAGCCTGGACATATAAATCACTGTGATAGCTATTGGAATCATCGGCAGTCAGTTTTCCGATAGCGGAAGTAAAGGTTGTCTCCAGGACAGACTGAATCTTTGCATTATTTGCACTCATAACTCTTTTTTTATTCTTTTTGAATCGTCTGTCAAAAGTAGTAATAATTCGGAGAATATATGATATTATTCTCCAAATTGCATATTAAGTTTTTTATCCGAGCGTATCCGGTTTGCTAACGCTTCTACATAAAGATATAAAAGACGGGTGTTCTTACCCTGGTCGCCTTCATTCTTTTTAAACAGGTCGTATGACTTTTTAGCCCAATCGTATGCCTCCTTCAACTCACTTTTCATTTCATACCCCAAAGCGATATTGGATGCTACTTTTGCCTGAGTCTTCCAGCTATTGGAAGTATCATACAGATGTTGCCAGCGCTCAGCTGCCTTTTCCCACTTCTCTGAACGGGCATAAGCAGTGGCTTCTTTCCAGTGCGCTCCCATACCGGAATAGAACCAGCGGGTTTCACGAGTCCAATGAGGAACAAAATTAGGGCTGGCTCTCATACCGATATACTCGCCCGATGCACGTGCGGCATCATCCATAGAGGGTAATACATGATCCAAAAGCACTTGGTTATAGGCACTTTCCGAAAAGAAAAGACTATCCGTCATGTAAACAGTCGCCAAAGGATTCGGTCTGCCCGGCAGATAACCACGTATCACACCCGACATTTTCACACTGATATCACCGGCCACATACCCTTCTGCAAATGCAACCACATCTTTTTGTGTTTCGAATAACATACGATCCACTGAGATCACGGCATCCGTTCCGGTTTCATCACATAAGGCGGTTACTTCCTCCGGTGTCAGTTTCTTATCTTCGTAATACACATCATCCTTACGGGTAGCATCATGATAAAGAAGCACGTCGTTGAAAAAAGAGACATCGACCATTGCCTTCCCCAGTCCTTGACAAGTAGCAAATAAAGCACTATCGGTTTTCACATGACAGGTATCCTGTTTTGTACCGAACAGACTAAGCTGACAACCGACATCATCCGGCTGCGGCACTGCATTATTCACTACCAGTACTTTACCGACATTTTCCGGAAAAGTAATCTCTGCCGGATTGTATGTTTCAATCGCCACATAGTTGACCGAACTACAAGACGTCAACAGGCCGATTGCCAATAAATAAAACGCACTTCTCATCACTCTTCTGTTTAAAAGAGGGCGAAACTAAGTTCGCCCCTACATTATACAATATCGCTCACCGCCTTGAAATAGCCGATCGACTCTGCGATACCGAGGAAAGGATCTTTCATATCCTTCTCGTATTCCAGGCTGCACATACCAGTATAGTTCACTTCACGCATCATCTTCATTAATGCCGGAAAGTCGATCTTTCCACGACCGATCTCTATACCGACACCTGCCTTCGATGAGTCTGTTACATCCTTGATATGCATATCAAACACACGGGTATGATATTTCTTCAAGTCGGTAACCGGATTACAACCGTTACGCAGGTCATGACCGATATCCAGACACATTCCGATACGCGGATCCAGGTCTTTCGTATGCTCCCAGACATCCGTTGCATCCGGATAGGTTTTAATATCGGGACCATGCAGGTGAATCGCATAATTGAAATCGTATTCCTTCACTTTCTTGTCCACATACGGGAGCAATTCGTAGTTGGGAACGCCCACAATCAACTTTACACCTACGCGTTTCGCATACTCGAAAGCACGGTCGATCTCCTGTTCACTCTTCATATAAATAGGACCAACCGCATAACCCGTCACTTTATGTGCGGCGCATTTCTCATGAAATGCTTTAATCTGTTCGTCGGTACTATCCATCGGCAAGTGGAAATCCTTGATACAAAGATAATGAATATCCAGTCTCTCCAAAGTCTTTAGGGTTGTGTCCAAATCAAAATTAACAAATGTATAGCCAGCCATCCCTAATCGCCAGGGATTAATCGACTTGGCTGCCTTGGGAATGATCCTGTCCGGCAAACCGGCTTTTACTACACTGGCCGAACCTAATAATATAGCGCCGGCAAGTCCTTGTCTAAAAAAGTTTCTTCTAGAATTCTTCATGGTAAATTATGTAAATAATATATTACTGCTTTTTCAGAGGTAAAACGACCGTAAATGTTGAACCTTCACCGAACACGGAAGAAACGCCGATCGTCCCTCCCATCTGGGTAATAAGTCCTTTACAAATTGCTAACCCCAGGCCTACCCCTTTACTCCAGTCATCCAATTGAACGAAACGGCTGAATATCTTCTCCTGTTTATCTTCGGGGATACCTTCTCCCGAATCTTCCACCGAAAAGACGACATCTGTCTCTGTCACCTCATAACCAAAGCGGATAAAACCTTTTTCCGTATGCTTGATTGCATTGGTCAGCAAGTTAGTAAGAATTTGCGTAAGACGATTACGATCTGTATAAAAAAGTTGTGGCAGGCATTCATTAAGTTCTAATTTTACATTTTCAGGCATCCTTAGCTTTATCACATTATAGATCTCCTTCATCAGGACAGGAAGATCGTGCACTGCATAATTCAAAGCCATCGTATTCGACTCAATCTTCGATATATCAAGGACATCCGTTATCAAACGCTGAAGCAGTTCATTGTTACTTTGTATAATATTGGCATATTCCTGCCGGGTTTCCTGATCATCTTCATCTACCAACACCTGGGAAAAACCGACAATAGCATTCAGCGGAGTTCGGATCTCATGGTTCATATTAGCCAGGAAAGTCGATTTCATCCGGTCGGCTTCTTCTGCTTTCTCTTTAGCCAACTTCAACTGCAACCCGTAACGATGGCGACTATAGGATATATACCCCAACAGGCAACATAAAATAAACAGGAGAATAGCTCCCCCTCCCATTTGAAGAAGCTGAGAATGTGCCTGGGCAACTTCCAGATCCATCTGTTTGTTTTTTATTTCCAGTTTATCTACCTTATGTTGTGCATTCATTTCCGCCAGTTTATCGTAAAAGCGGACTTTCGATAATGAATCACTCAAAAAAGCATATTCTTGATAGAGTTGCGACGCTTCCCTATCCCTTCCGATCTTCAATAGAACATCTGCTTTACGATCTAACATATCGAGGTAACTCCCCATCGTATTCCGCTGGCGCCAAACTGGTAATAAAGTATCAAAAATCGCCAGGGCTTTGTTATATTGTTTACTATGTTGATAATAAGAGCCATAAATTGTCTTCAACTCTATTTCATAATTATACATCCCATATTTCATCAGAAGTGCCCGGGCTTGTTGCAAGTGAGCCAACGCCTCCTTGAGTTTATCCCTTCCTATATATTCCATGGCATAGTGCCGGTGCATGACATATTCCAGGTAATATATAGACATTTCATCATCCAACCACTCGATCCCTTTTCCCTTACAGATCTTAATGTAATCATCCAGCCGCTCAACATATTTCAATCTCGTTTCGGGATCCAAGGCTTTATTCATCAATTGCCGGATAATATTGATACGCTTGATAAGAGGTGCATTTCTCATTTCCATACTATGTACAACCTCTTCATACAGAGCGACACCTTCTTCACCTAGATTATTGGACAAATAAAAGTCGGCAAGTGCCTGATTTGCCATCTCTACTCCTTCGGGATAATTCAGACTGGTCGCTTCTTCCTTTAAATCGTCAACATATTTCAGGGCTTCTTCATTTTGCATCGAACGATTCAAAATATAAATATACCATGCTTTCATCCGGAAATACTCTACAAACCTCTTTTGATCCCTAAAGAGAGGTAATGCCTTTTGCATCCAGAAATACATACTGTCGGTATTTTTGGAATAATAATAACGGACATAACAGAACATGGCATTCGCTTCCTGATAGCGATCCTTCCGACGTAGGGCTTCTTCCAGCAATTGTGTGGCATACTCAAAACCCTTTTGTTGCTGTACATTTGCCTGTGCTATCGCAAAAAGCGAATCGAGAGATAGCGCATCTGAAATGTCATTAGCACCACATAAAGTAACAGGAAGACAAAAGCTTCCTAAAAAACAAAAGATGATGAACAGCCTTTTTCTTATTTCCCTCATTTTTTATACACCTTGTAAATAACAAGGCCTGCAAGTTAGTAAAAATTAAAGATATATAAGCTTTATCTCGAAAAATAAAACAAGGGCAACTCAAAACCAGGAAGAATTGATCTTATATACGAACGGATATTGTCCAATAGAACTGTCATACTATCATTCTTGACTTTCCGCGTATTGAAATCCAATACTTACAGGCGATGATAGTTCGTATGATAGTTCCATTTTTAACCATCATACTATCATAAAACAGCCTAACAAAACCGGCTGGGTATATGACTTATTTTCAGCAAAGTAGGGACTTTTCTTTCCTGAGACCCGGGTGTAAAGGGTACTGGGATCCGGGTCTCAGCATCATTCAAACCCGGGTGTAAAAGGGCCTGAAAAAGGGATCTCAAGGAGAAGAATAAGTAGTTTTCGTGAAAATAACAGCCATATTTGAGCGAAAGATGTAGGGTACTATCGGAAAACAGCAGGCATCTGATCGTTTTTAATCCTCTTTTTTGCGATGCCTACACCTCAAACAGGTCGTTATGATAGTTTATGATAGTTGAATGATAGTTAAAACGCGCAACTATCATAAACACAATCATTGATATTCAAATGACATACTGAAATCATGATAGTATGATAGTTGATTTTGAAAACACTTGAATGATGAATACAAAAGAAAAAAACGGCGGGAACGATTATCTTCCCGCCGTCCTTTGTTAACTATTATTTCGTCAATGCAGCAATGCTCTCCTCTATCGATTTGATCTTGCTTTCGGCATCGGCTTGTTTCTTACGTTCCATATCGATTACCTTGGCCGGAGCTTTGCTTACAAAGCTTTCGTTGCTCAGTTTCTTTGTAACGGAAGCAAGGAAGCCTTGCTGATATTTCAGTTCTTCACGCAATTTAGCCAACTCTTCCTCCACATTGATCATACTGCCCAGAGGAACAGCATATTCCGTGGTACGAACCAGGAAGGATACGGCACCGGCAGCCTTATCGCCGGTCTTTGCAATCTCAGACAGGTTACACATCTTAGCGATTACCGGGTTAAAAGCATCGTTATGATCTCCCAATACCTGCAAAGTCAATTCTTCCTTATTCGGAATATTTTTCTGCAAACGGATCGTACGAACACCGCTCACGATCTCTTTCACGATCTCGAATGATTCCAGATAAGCGGCATCTACCGGTGTAACTTCAGGCATCAATGCAACCATCAGACTTTCACCTTCCTTACGCGGTTCGAGAGCCTGCCATAATTCTTCCGTAATGAACGGCATGAACGGATGGAGCAGACGAAGCAACGCGTCGAAGAAACCGAGTGTTGCCTGATAAGTTTCCTTATCGATCGGCAGCTGATAACCTGGCTTGATCATTTCCAGATACCAGGAAGAGAATTCATCCCAGAACAGTTTATAGATAACCATCATCGCTTCGCTCAGACGGTATTTACTAAACAAATCGTCTACCTCGGCAATAGTTTTATCCAACTGCATCTTAAACCATTTAACTGCAGTAGCCGATGCTTCCGGTTGTGTAATCGTATCGTCGACCGTCCAACCTTTGATCAGACGGAAGGCATTCCATATCTTGTTATTGAAATTACGTCCCTGTTCGCACAAAGCTTCGTCGAAAGGAATATCGTTTCCGGCAGGAGCTGCCATCATCAATCCCATACGGACACCGTCGGCTCCGTACTGTTCGATCAGCAATAACGGGTCGGGAGAGTTTCCTAATGACTTCGACATCTTACGTCCCAGTTTATCACGAACGATACCTGTAAAGTAAACATTCTTGAACGGCATGTCGCCCCTGTATTCGTAACCTGCCATAATCATACGGGCTACCCAGAAGAAGATGATATCCGGTCCTGTTACCAGGTCGCTGGTCGGATAGTAATAGTTGATTTCTTCGTTATCCGGGTTATTGATGCCGTCGAACAGAGAGATCGGCCACAACCAGGAAGAGAACCAGGTATCCAGACAGTCGTCGTCCTGACGAAGATCGGCCATTGTCAGTGCCGGATTCTTTTGTTTCGCCAGTTCCAATGCCTTTTCAGGTGTTTCGGCTACCACATAACCACCTTCCGGCAGATAATAAGCCGGGATACGATGTCCCCACCACAACTGACGGCTGATACACCAGTCTTTGATATTTTCCATCCAGTGACGGTATGTGTTCTTGAACTTAGGCGGATAGAATTTCAGGTCGTCATTCATAACCGGTGTCAAAGCGATCTGTGCCAGGTGTTCCATTTTCAGGAACCATTGCATAGACAGCTTCGGTTCGATAGGCACATTGGTACGTTCCGAATAACCGACCTTATTTTCGTATGCTTCCACCTTTTCCAACAGGCCGGCAGCTTCCAAGTCTTTTTCGATCTGTGCACGAACATCGAAACGATCCATGCCGATATACAAACCGGCAGCTTCGCTCAGTGTCCCGTTATCGTTGAAGATATCGATGGAAGGCAAGTTATATTTCTCGCCCAGCATATAGTCGTTTACGTCATGAGCCGGAGTTACTTTCAGGCAACCTGTACCGAATTCTATATCAACATAATCGTCCTCGATAACCGGGATCACACGGTTTACAAGCGGAACGATCACCTTCTTACCTTTCAGGTGCTGGTTCTTCGGGTCGTTCGGATTGATACACATGGCAGTATCCCCCATGATCGTTTCCGGACGGGTAGTCGCGACAACGGCGTAACCGTCTTCCCCTTCGATTTTATAACGGAGGTAAAACAGTTTGCTATGTTCTTCTTTATAAATTACTTCTTCATCGGAAAGAGCGGTCAGAGCTTTCGGGTCCCAGTTCACCATACGCACGCCACGATAGATCAGACCTTTGTCGAACAGGTCGACAAAAACTTTCAATACGCTTTCCGAACGTTTTTCGTCCATCGTAAAAGCCGTACGGTCCCAATCGCAGGATGCACCCAGTTTACGTAACTGTTTCAGGATGATACCTCCGTGTTCTTCTTTCCATTCCCAGGCATGTTTCAGGAACTCATCGCGGGTCAGGTCAGTCTTTTTGATTCCCTGCTGTGCCAGTCTGTTCACCACCTTCGCCTCGGTAGCGATAGATGCATGGTCGGTACCCGGTACCCAGCAAGCATTCTTACCCAACATACGGGCACGGCGGATCAGGATATCCTGAATGGTATTGTTAAGCATGTGTCCCATATGAAGTACGCCGGTGACGTTAGGGGGCGGAATGACGATTGTATACGGTTCACGACCGTCCGGTTTCGACTTGAAAAAGCCGTTATCCAACCAATACTGATACCACTTCCCCTCTACTTCTGCGGGATTGTACTTACTTGCAATTTCCATATTGTTTTGTTCTTATTATATCCTTATTAAACATAGGCCAGCTTGCCTGTTATTTTTGATCTGCAAAGGTACAAAAAATATTATCATATAGCATGTTCCGCTCATAAAATCAGGATACGTCAGTCATTGATGCCAACACCGAACTGCGTCTGTTGTTTTTCCACTTCTTTCACTTTCAACTGATTTAATTCCTTACGTAAACGTTCGTTCTCTCTTTCCAGATCGCTTTTGTTTACAGAACGATCCGTTACGACAAACGACTGTCCGGAGGAAGCCAGCTCTTTTTCCGAATAGATTTCCTTTTGGTCATTAACTACACTTTCAAACTCCAGAACTCCTTCCAACGGACGGGATTCACCCGGGTTTTGCATAGAGGCTATGATTTTAATTTTACCGGGTTTTGCTGTCGATTGTACTAAAACCGGAGCCGTCCCCCAGATCAACGGACACGGGTTAGTGCCCACAGAAGCATCTCCAAGTATATGTCCTTCTCCTTCTATCTGGAAACGGATACAAGAGTTATTTAAACGCTTTACCGTTCCCCGCTTATCAACAACCTCAGCAATCACTGTCACTACATCCGAACCGTCGGCTTTCAACGAAACTTGTTCATGATCCAAACGAAGTGCTATATGATCGGCTTGGCCGGACGGATAACGCTTATGACTTACAACCACCTTACCATCGATCAGCCCTTCCGCCAGTAAATAGGCATCATTCTGTTTGCCGGAACGAGCCATCGTTTTCCACTCCATAAAATGAAATACATCTTTAAATGTAATAATAGGTGAAGGCATTCCTTTATGGTTAGGGTCTTTTTTATACTTATACTCTTTTCCATCTTTAAATACTGTCAGACGAACTTCGTCACAATTAGAATACACAGTCACATCTTCAGGAGAAAAAGGAGTAATTTCATGAGCAATATAAATCATCGGACCATTATCTGCGATCAAATCACTTTTTTCAGGAGAACGTTGTGCCATAAACATATAATAAGAGGACTTCGGTTGACGAAAAGCATCCATAATTCCCCCGTAGAAAGGATCGGCATGATATCCGCGTTGATGGTCGAACGAATGCCAGAAACAGGCGCCGACTATCTGGCTGGGTTTGTTGCAGATCGTTTCATAGCATAAAACCGGATATTCCTTTACGTAGGACGGATTCGCATAATGTTCCGCCTGAAGTAGCATCGGTACTTCTCCCCATCCGCGTGCCACGCGGCTATCCGAATTTTGAGCATTCCAGTCGTCTACATTATCTCCCCATTCACGGATAAAATAGGTTTTATCCGTTCGTAACTTCGATTCGATAGGACGTAACAACAAGGAATAATAATGATCTCCCGCCGCACCGTCGTCACAAGCAGCGATACTATAAGGATATGGATATTCTTCCTGACAAATATCCAATGCCTTCTTGGCGAATTCTTCCGGATAATGCGTTTCGTTCAGAATCGGTTCCCAAAAGAATAAAGAAGCATGATTACGGTGTATGCGGATCATATTCCGTATATCCGAATAAACACGTTCACTAAAAACCGGTTCTTTATTCCAAAATTGCCAACCCGGAACTTCAACCAATGCAAACAAACCCAATTCGTCACAGGCATCCATGAAAGCAGCATCAATCACGTAGTGGGTACGAATTACTTTCATGCCAGCATCACGAAGTTTCTTAGCATCCCTCCATTGCATAGAATTAGGTAAAGCATTCCCCAAAACTGCAAAATCCTGATGCCGGTTTGTTCCCATTAGCTTGCCTTCATAAGGTTTACCGTTGATCCACAATCCTTCCGTCTGCTTAAATTCAATACTTCTTATACCCACTCGCTGACGATAGCCGTCCAGCACCTGGCCATTGGCACCTCTGACCATCACTTCCAGATCATATAAATAAGGATGATCGGGACTCCATAAAGAAGGTGTATTAATTTTCATCGAACCAACAGCATACGAGGCATCTTCCCTCTTCACTGCCAACCTCGTTGAAACGCGCCTGACAATTTCACCCGATTTCTTTTTCAACTCAAAAGTAACCGTAACCTTTTTATCACTTGCCGAATTATTGCGGATATGGGCTTTCAGGTTTACAAGGGCACTTTTTTCAGATACATCGGCATAGGAGACAAACAAGCCTCCTCCCGCAACTTCATCTTCATAATTCGAATCGGTTATAAACACGTCATTATGTGCAACCAGCCAGCAATCACGGTAAATACCACCGAAATAGGTAAAGTCCAAAAGATTTTGCGGTTTGCCGACAGGATAAGAAGGATCATCACTATTATCTGCTTTTACAGCTATCACATTCTCTTCATCCCATTTCAGGAGATTCGTTACATCCAGGATAACAGGCAGATATCCGCCATAATGCGTTTTTAACAACTGTCCGTTTACATAGACCTCACTTTTCCCCATGATCGCCTCAAAATGTACGAACAATTGTTTTCCCTTCAAACGATCATCCGGTGTGAAACGTTTACGATACCAAGCTACACCCTGATAGTTTGCACAACCACTGGCTTCCACCGGCAGATACTCCAATCCGTGCGGGAGCGAAACAACTTCCCAACCGGAATCATCAAAGTCGGCAGCATAGGGAGTTCCCGACACATCTCCTTTTATAAACCTCCATGCCAGATTCATGGAATAGACCTCACGGCCGGTATTGGGTAATTCATAAAAACCGGCAGTCGAGAATTCCGGCGAACCTGAGGCGGACAGATTAAATGTCAATACCCAAAATAGCAACACTAAAATATTCTTTTTCATAAAATAGTCTGTTATTAAAATCAATCACTTTTATATTCAGAAAGGAAACCCCGAATCTTCTTCCGTAAATGCAGATCCGGGGTTTTCAATCTAATTATTAACCATTATTACCAATCTTTATTCTGTACCAAATTCGGATTGTTATCTATTGCTTCCTGAGGAACCGGGAACAAATACATTTTATCATTCCAGAAACGTTCTTCCACAAATTTATTGTCCATCGCATCACTGATCGCCTTCAAACGGGCACCATACACTTTACCCGATTTCACCTTATCAGCAATATGCCAACGAATGATATCGAAATAACGCAAACCTTCAAAGGCAGTCTCTATACGTCTTTCATGGCGTAGCTTTTCACGCAAAACGGATTGAGAAGCGACTGCGATATCAGGCATCCCCGCCCGTTGACGGATCTGATTAATCAGAGCGACAGCTCCACCCAAATCCTGCCCCAGTTCAATCAAGGCTTCTGCCCGCATCAAAAGGACATCCCCATAACGCAAGACTGTCATATTCTTTTGACCGCGGGTACGGTCTGCATATTCCCCCTGCAAATCCACCCATTTGGTAACAAGAAAACCGGTCATATGTGTTTCTTTCTTTACATAATCCTTGCTATCCGGATCATCCACACCATAACGGGAAACAACTTTTTCCCCTACTTTCCATTCCCAGTACGGCCACATGATGGTAGCAGCCAGACGGGGATCACGGAAATCATATTCTCCGCGATGCGTATCAGCTTCCGCATCTTTCCTTTTCTGGAAATATTCACAGCCCAGAGATTCGCATTCGGAAACCGGATGACCGTTCACACATTCATAATCGTCTACCAATTCCTGCAACCCCAACACGTGCGACCAACCGGCATAAACGGAAGAAGCCGGAGACAAGTTACGATTCAGCTCATGCACAACCAGCGGAGAACTGTATTGACGTTCAAAAATCACCTCTTTATTACTTGCGTCAGCCTGTGGGCGGAATAATTCTTCATAATTGGGATGAAGCTCATATTCTCCGGACCCGATAACCTCGTTCGTATAATAAAGTACTTTTTCATAATTTTTTTCGTACAGATAAATACGTGAAAGGAATGCATTCACTACCTGTTTGTTAACACGACCTCTTTCTGTCACAGAAACTTTATCGATATTCGGCAGCACACCTTCTTCCAATTCTTTCAATACAAAATCCAATACCTCCTGGCGAGGCTGGCGAGACGTTTCTCGGGCTTCCGCCACACTCAACGTCTTAGTGATCAGAGGCACATCTCCGAAAAAGAAAACCATATTGTAGTAAACAAAGGCACGAATAAAACGTACTTCCGCGTTAAAACGGAGATATTCTTCTTCCGATATCTGGCCTTTTGCCTTCTCGATCCCTTCCAATATGTAATTCAGTTTGGCAATGGATGCATAGCGCCATTCATCCTTAACGGCATCACTCTGTGTCGTATAAGTACCATTTCCCACTTCCTTGTATTTGGCATCACGGTGTGTCGCATTATCACTGATACAATCGCGAAGCACCACTTCATTCGGACCAGGTACATACTCGTAAGCTCCTTTCACCATCATTTCTGTCTGGGCTTTATCGTTCCACCATTGATCTTCGGAAATCTGATCCAAAGGAGGTGTGGTCAGAAAACTATCGCACGAAGAAACGCCTAGCGCCATCAAGGCTGCACATATATATATTTTTATTGATTTCATTTTTTCAGCTTTTTAAAATTGAACATTTAAACCAAATGAATATGTCCGGGCAAACGGATAAGATACGGACTTATCAGATTCCGGATCCATACCCGGCACAAAATCGGATACAGTAAACAAGTTATTAGCAGAGAAATAGACCCGTACTCTGTCAAAACCTGCCGATCTTAATATTTCACGCGGAATAGTATATCCGATCTGCAAATTCTTCATACGGAAATATCCGGCATTGATCATCCAGTAATCAGACTGCTGATAATTATGTGTTCCATCGTCCTTATTCAGGATACGCGGATATCTGGCACCTGTATTTTCCGGAGTCCAGTAATCCAAATGATGTTCAAAAATAGAAGAATCATAAAACGGTCTGACAAAATTATCCATTATAACCCGGTCTTTCTGCCCGATCCCCTGGAAGAACATATTCAAATCGAAGTTCTTGTAATCAAAGCCCAGATTCACGCCATACAGGAAGTGAGGGTTCGGATCACCTATCACAACACGGTCGTTAGCATCGATCTTATCATCGCCATTCTGGTTTTTATAACGTATATCACCGGCAGCCGTATTTGAATTCTGGAAAGGAGCATTGGCTACCTCTTCATCAGACTGGAATAATCCCATCGATTCATATCCGTAAATAGAGTTATAAGGCAACCCTACTTCCGTATAGGTGTTGGAACCTTTCCACGGACCTGTATCTCCCAGGTCGATCACTTCATTCCGGTTATCCGACAAGTTACCCGAGATACTGTAACCAAAATCATTTATACGGTCATTCCAGCTTAAAGTCAACTCCCAACCTTTGTTACGCACCTCGCCGATATTCATATTCGGTTTGCCAAAACCATATTCCAGCGGCACGGGCATTTCCAATAAAATATCTTTCGTATTTTTAATATAATAGTCTCCCGTAAAGTTCAAACGACTGTTCAGCATTTTCACATCCAGACCGAAGTTCAACATATCCGTATGTTCCCAGGTTAAATCCGTATTTCCGATCGTTTTCAAAGAAGCAGTCTGCTGATAAACGTTATTCAGGATCAAACCGCCTGTAGATATCAATGTATAACTCGGATAAAGGCCTAATCCCGTCGCGCTACCGGTCTGTCCCCAGGAAACTCTGACCTTCAGGTCATCCAGGAAACTACGCGTACCTTCCATAAACGGCTCTTGGGAAAGTCTCCATGCACCGGCTACAGATGGGAAAGTCGACCAACGGCTTCCTTTCGCAAAACGGGAAGAAGCATCCGAACGCATGCTCACCGATAAAATATATTTATTGTCGTAATCATAATTGATACGGCCGATAAAAGAGGCCAGCGCCCAATGTTCGCCGTTACCGTCATTACTCCAGTTATCCTTCGGTCCCGGGTTCAACTCCCAGAGAATATCGGTCGGATAGCCGGAACGGGCCCCTTTCAGCCAGTCTGTATTTTCACTTTCCTGCTGGTAACCGGCCAGAATATCCAGGGTATGAACGCCAAAACTTTTCTTATAGTTCAGCAAAGCCTGTAAATTGTAGTAAGCGTTGTAATCGCGGCGGTCGGTGAAAGTATTCTGTCCGTTTTCAAACTCTTCCCCTGTGAAATAGTTTTTATAGAACGTCTTACGAGCTCTGGATTCTTCATTCTGGAATGTATATCTCACATTGGCAATACCGGTAAATTTCAATCCTTCGATAAATTCATAATCAAACTTGAAAATACCCGATGCTTCATGTCTGTTAGTCAGCTTCCGGCCCCCTTCATACAAAGGCACCAGCGGATTGGTGAAAAATCCCGGATTATAGCCATAGGAACCATCCGTATAATAAGCCACCATAGTCGGATCGGCAACAATCAATTGTTTATACAGGTCTTCCTGACTATTCAAAGCCTCCATATCCCTCAACTGGTAACGCATATCAAAAGAGATACCGAACTTTTTAGTAATGGTAATATCCGTGCTGGAACGTACGTTGAACACATTCTGCTGTGTATTCGGGAAAACACCGGTCTGGTGGTCGACACCGGCACTTACCAGATATCTTACCTTTTCCGTTCCCCCGGAAGCCTCCAGGCCATGACGTGTGGTGACGCTGTTCTGTATCGCCAGGTCCAGCCAGTTTGTATTCGGATAACGGTTCAGATCCGTTCCATTGGCAAACATGGCAATATCTTCATCCGAATAAACCGGAGCACGTCCCATATTCCTTTCCGCTTCATTCTTTATTCTTGCATATTCGGCTGAACTGATCGATTTAGGCATATACATCGGCGTATTGACTCCGACAGATCCATTATAACGGAAAGTAGGCTTGCCCATCTTTCCACGTTTAGTCGTGATCAGAAGGACTCCGTTTGCGGCACGCGAACCATAGATCGCTGCAGAAGCCGCATCTTTCAGGACATTGATACTTTCAATATCTTCCGGATTCAGGAAGTTGAAGTCCGCGGGCACACCATCCACCAATACCAACGGCCCGCTGGTTTCGGATCTCAGCCTGGGTAACGTTTCTTTGTCCGTTTCTGCCGTACTGGATTTCAGCATGGAAGAACCACGCAATTGAAGTGAAGGCGACTCGCCCGGCGCACCTTTTGACGTAACGCTCAAACCCGGAATTTGCCCTTGCAAGGCTTCACCTATCGTCTGGACCGGACGATTTTGCAGAGCTTCCGCCTTAATTGTCGTCACGGCTGTAGCAATATTGCCTTTGCGCTGTGTACCATAACCTACAACCACAACCTCATCCAGGTTCTGCGCATCCTCCTTTAATATGATTGCCCAGTTTTTTCTGTTTTTCACCGGAATCTGCTGTTCGACATAACCGATATAGGAAACCACCAAAATATCATTATCCGAGGGTACTTCCAGACTAAAATTACCCTCCATATCAGTAATCGTTCCCAAATTAGTTCCTTTAACAAAGATATTAGCACCAATTACCGACAAACCTGTCTCATCGGTAACAATGCCTTTTACCACTTTACCGGCCTGCTGCGATATGGCAGTCTCCTGTGCATGTTTCGTCAGGACTACATAGCCGTCATCAAAAACAAATGAAACGCCGGAACCATCAAAAATGGTATTCAGGCAATCGACAACCGTGTTTTTCCCTTTCTTTAAAGAAATTGTCTTATTTGCATCAATCTCCTCTTTATTATAAACGAACATATAACCGGTTTCCTTTTCAACTTGCCTGATAAAAGTTCCGATCGTCATGCGGGCACTCGTAATATTCACTTTTGCAGTCTGTGAATTTACATTTGAAGCATAAGATGCTAAAATGCTGACAAACAGAAATAGGATTGAAATTCTCATAATATTAAAAAACTTCTTAAAGTGTTTTCTTTGAAATAAAAAGATTGACAAAGCATATTTTTCCATACCTTTGTAAAATTAAATGTTTAATACTTTTTTCGACTAAGAGTGTTAGATGTATGGCAGACAGGTGTTCGAGCACCTGTCTGCTTTTTACATAAAAAGGTTTTTCTCATTTTTCAGATCATAGGCATTTTATTTTTAAGGTTATACATATTATTATCCTGTTTTCTATAAGTTAAACCCTTCATGCCGGAAAGACCACCACACAGAAAATGAAATTAAATATAATTTAACACACCTGTGATATTGTAAGGTTTCCCATACCAATATTCGGCAACCTTGTTTCCGCCATCTTCCCGCTTTACATATAGGATTATAGAAGCCATACGAATGGCTGTCATAGACAATGCTACGACTCTACAAGGGTATATTCGAACCAGGGTTTATCTACTGTAAAACAATCAAATTAAGCTCATCGTCCTTTGTATAAGTGAACGGATATACAATTTGCAATTTCCGCAAAACGCTTTCCACTCCATCCCTTTGTCTGAATTTTCCGGTATAACGGTAATTACTCAGTTTCGTGTTTTTCACTACAATTGATATATCATAGAACAACTCCAGTTTTTTAATGATATCGGTTAACGACATATCATCAAATACAAATACGCCATCTCTCCACGACAGAAAATCGGTATTCTCAAACAAAGTGACTTCTGATAAAGAATCCGATACTATAATTTGCTGTTGCGGACGTAGTGCAAAAGTACGGCTCCGGTCGTTTGAGCAAGAAACAGAAACCGCCCCTTCGACCAAAGAAGTTACAAAATACTTTTCCGCTTCATAAGCGCTTACATTAAATTTTGTACCGGTCACCTTTATATCCATTTTACTTGTCTTGACAACAAAAGGTTTCTCCTTGTTTTTTTCTACTTCAAAAAAAGCTTCACCATGCAATTCTACCTCCCGTTGCTTCAAATCAAAACGTTCCGGATAACGTAATGTCGAATTGGCATTCAGCCAAACCTCAGTACCGTCCACGAGTACTACCCTGGCCCGTTGCCCGGGTGGTGTCGAGAACTCCTGATAACGGACAAGCTCGCCTCCGCCCCCTCCGGCATAAGTCATCAATAGAAAAGTTGACAACACTGAAAAGACCATAATCGCTGCATAACCGGCTATTTTTCTCAGATTGAACAATAAGGTATGTTTTTTCTGCAAATGAACAAACGACCGGTATTGCATATCAGAAGCAGAGCGCCTCTCTCCGGCCATAGAAACAAGAGCCGATAAATTTTGCATATCGGCTGCTTCCTTCTTCAAACCAACATCTTCTTTCAATTCGCGGAAAAGAGTCTGCTTTTCTTCCGGTGAAATATCTCCTGCTAAATATTTTGATAACAGATCATACATATCTTTCTTCTATTTATAAAGTTAAACCCTTATCCCGAAACAGACCACTATACCTCTCCAACAAATAAACATTAATTAACCAGAAATAAAAGCAAAGGCAAATAGTCTTTCAACGCTACACGCAACTTCTTCAACGCAGTAACAATATGGTTCTCAACCGTATTAACCGATATGCCAAGTTCTTCTGAAATTTCCTTGTATTTTAATCCTTCGATACGACTTTTGATAAATACCTCCCGGCAACGTTCAGGCAAAGCATCGAGAGCCCGTTGAATAACGGCTTGCAATTCTTTTTCAGACGGATACGAATACTCCAATGATTCCAAAGCATATAGCTTAAAACCTAGTTCTTCTTTCATTTGAGTATTAAATTCCTCTTCGATTAGTTTATGCCGCAGATAATTCAGACATCTGTTCTTAACGAGGGTAAACAGATAGGTAGTAAGTGTACAGGATAATTCCAGTTCATCCTTTTTCTCCCAAAGCACCACAAAGACATCCTGCACTACATTCTCCGCATCTTCATTTGCCTGTATATAGTTCTTAGCGAACGCAAACATCTTCGGATAGTACAGCTTATATATTTTTTCAAAACTACTTTGGGTATAAACCATCTCTATTGTGCCAATTCTATTTTAGCAAAAGTAGCATTTTATTCTAACTTTTAAACAATCGAACAACATTTATCATCTACGAAGCATAATCAACAAATCCGTTCTTATATTTTTCTACCACTCTGAACTTAAAATCAAGGACTCAATTTCGACATACGAATTCAAACAAAAACCATTCACTTAAAAGAAAAAATAACGAAAGCTTCGCTGATTAATAACTAAGATTACGAAACATGGCTTGCAACATTCCGCAAATGCCAGTATCTTTGTAAATTATTTATAATAATAAAATGAGAAGACGCTCAGGTTACAAAGACACAAATCTCAAAAAGGCCCCTCGCGGACGCAAAGTTGCGGTAAAGGAAGAGAATACACTTCTTCCCTTCCTTTTGCAGTTACTCAACGAACAGAGCAAAAGTTCCGTCAAGGCCTTACTTGCCCACGGACAAATCTTGATAAACGGGAAAGTCACTTCCCAGTTCAACGCTCCTTTAGTGCCGGGAGACGAAGTCGAGATCAGTTACGAACGAGGAAAGGTGGAGTTCAGCAATCCTCTATTACACATCGTGTGGGAAGATGACGACCTCATCGTTGTCAACAAGAAAGAAGGACTTATGTCCGTCTCGAGCGACCGGGTAAAAGAGCGGACCGCCTATCACCTGTTGAGCGACTATGTAAAAAAGACAGACCCGAAAAACAAAATATTTGTTTTGCACCGGTTGGACCGCGATACTTCCGGGCTGATGATGTTTGCCAAGAATCAACGCGTACAAAAAGCGCTTCAATCAAACTGGAACTCGGCTATCACCGCTCGTAGTTATGTCGCTGTCGTAGAAGGACGTCCGGAGAAAGATACCGACCTGATTGTCTCAAACCTGACTGAAAATGCAAAAATGCAAGTATACGTAACAGCTATAGGCGGTGGAAAAGAAGCTATTACCCGCTATCACCTGCTACACAGCAACGGTCATTATTCTTTACTGGAACTAGACCTGGAGACAGGCCGCAAAAACCAGATACGTGTCCAGATGGAGTCTATCGGACACCCAATTGCCGGCGATAATAAGTACGGCGCCGAAACTGATCCTGCCGGACGGCTGATGCTTCATGCCCGACGACTCTTCTTTATCCATCCGACAACGGGTGAAGAGATGCGTTTTGAAACACGTATCCCTACTACATTCACATCATTAGCTAAATAATAACTAAGACAGAAATAAATATCGTATGAAGAAACTCTTTAGTGTTTTTTTGCTGGTGTTCGTAACACTGGCCGTGCAGGCACAGATACACCAACCTGTAAAGTGGAAAATAAAACTGGAAGACTCCAAAACTGCCGAAAAAGAAGTTGTGTTTACCGCAACCTCCGAGAAAGGATGGCACCTGTACGACATGAACCTGCCTGAAGGCGGACCTGTATCAACCTCTTTTACATTTGAGACTCTAAAAGGAGCTGAATTGATCGGGCAACCGGTCTCCTCCGTCAAACCGACGGTAGTATACGACGAATTGTTCGCCATGGACCTTCGCTGGTATCCGGGAACCGTATCGTTCACTCAAAAGGTAAAGATAACCGATCCGAAGAAATTCAAAATAGAAGGTGAAGTTGAATTTATGGCCTGTAACGACGAGACATGCCTGCCTCCCGACCGGGTAAGCTTCGCTTTCGATGCAAAAAACACAAAACTGACATTACCGGCCGATGCACCTGTCGTAGACAAAGACGATGTAACCGCCGAACAACCGGATACCAACCTGGTTCTTGAAGAAGCAGCAACACTTACAACTCCTGACCCGGCAGCAGAAACTGAAAAAGTAATCACCAGTCCGGCTAAAATAGCTAACGCACTGACTGACGACGCAGCCCTCTGGACTCCCGTTGTCGATGACTTGAAAGCTTTTGGCGACACTACAGTTACAGCAACCGATACCTCCTGGCTATTCATTTTCTTCGCCGGTTTCCTCGGAGGATTGATCGCCCTGCTTACTCCTTGTGTATGGCCAATGATCCCGATGACAGTCAGCTTCTTCCTGAAACGAACCAAGGATCGTAAAAAAGCAATACGCGACGCGTTAACTTATGGGCTTTCCATTATCGTGATATACCTGGTTATGGGATTACTGATTACCGGTATTTTCGGAGCCAGTGCCTTGAATGACTTATCTACCAACGCAATCTTCAATATCATATTCTTCCTGCTGCTGGTAGTATTTGCCATCTCATTCTTCGGAGCATTTGAAATGGTATTGCCGGCTTCATGGACAACCAAGCTGGATAGTAAAGCGGATTCTACTACCGGAATATTAAGTATATTCTTTATGTCGTTTACGTTGGTATTGGTATCCTTCTCATGTACCGGTCCGATTATCGGCACATTATTGGTACAGGCAGCTTCGATGGGTACAGCAGTTGGCCCGGCTATCGGAATGTTCGGGTTTGCACTGGCTTTATCGATTCCGTTCAGCTTGTTCGCAATCTTCCCGAATATGCTGCAAAGTATGCCGAAATCAGGTGGATGGCTGAACTCCGTAAAGGTAGTTTTAGGCTTCCTCGAACTGGCATTGGCATTGAAGTTCCTTTCTGTTGCCGACCTGGCATACGGATGGCGCTTACTTGACCGTGAAGTATTTATCGTATTGTGGATTGTGATTTTCGTATTGCTCGGCCTTTACCTGCTTGGCAAGATCAAATTCAGCCACGACAGCGATGTCAAATATGTATCTGTCCCCCGCCTGTTTATGGCAATTATCTCGTTTGCATTCGCCATGTATATGGTTCCGGGACTTTGGGGTGCACCTCTGAAATCGATCAGCGCCTTCGCTCCTCCTTTGTATACACAGGATTTCAGCTTATATGATGACGAAGTACATGCCGCTTTCGATGACTATGAAGCCGGTATGGCCTATGCCAAACGAGTGAACAAACCTGTCATGATCGACTTCTCCGGTTTCGGTTGCGTAAACTGCCGTAAGATGGAAGCATCCGTATGGACAGACCCGAAAGTAAAGCAACTATTGGAGAAAGATTATGTACTGATCACATTGATGGTAGATGATAAGACTAAACTGCCTCATCCGATTGAAATAGAAGAACATGGTAAAGTGCGTAAGTTGAAAACGATCGGAGACAAATGGAGTTACCTCCAGAGAAGCAAGTTCGGAGCAAATGCCCAGCCATTCTATATTCTTTTGAATGACGAAGGCAAGCCGCTCGGCCCGTCGTATGCATTCAACGAAGATGTATCAAAATACATCCAGTTCCTGCAAAACGGACTGACACAATTCAAGAAAGAAGAAAAGTAATTGAATAATAAATTCAACACGCCAATATGCCAATTGAAATACCCTCCGGATAAATAGGAGGAGTTTCATTGGCATATTGTCATATTATAAAACCAGTACATTATTATAATGGCAACAAGACAAGAAAAAATGGAAGCCTTCGGGCAACTGCTAGACATCCTGGACGAGCTCCGGGTAAAATGCCCCTGGGATAAAAAGCAAACAAACGAAAGCCTTCGTACGAACACCATCGAAGAGACTTACGAATTGTGTGAAGCAATCATGCAAAATGACAACAACAACATCAAGAAAGAATTAGGGGATTTGCTTCTGCATGTCGTATTTTACGCTAAAATCGGTGAAGAAAAAGAGGCCTTCGATATTAAAGATGTATGCGACAGCCTCTGCCAGAAACTGATTTACCGTCATCCGCATGTATTCGGCGATGCAACTGCCGATACGGCTAAAAAGGTAGAACAGAGTTGGGAACAACTAAAACTAAAAGAAAAAGGAGGTAATAAAACGGTTTTAGAAGGTGTACCCGCTTCTCTCCCATCTGTCGTTAAAGCACACCGTATCCAGGATAAAGCACGTAACGTAGGTTTCGACTGGGAACAGCGCGACCAGGTATGGGATAAAGTACATGAAGAGTTCACCGAGCTAAAAGAGGAAATCGACAAGATGGATGCAGATAAAATGGAAGGAGAATTCGGAGATCTGTTCTTCAGCCTTATCAATGCTGCCCGCCTGTATAAAATCAATCCGGACAATGCATTGGAACGCACGAACCAAAAGTTCATCCGCCGTTTTAATTACCTGGAAGATCATACCATCAAAGAAGGACGCTCACTAAAAGATATGTCGTTGGAAGAAATGGATAAAATCTGGGACGAAGCCAAATCGAAAGGGTTATAAAAAACAAAAGGGGAACCGACATCACGTCGCCACCCCTCCCTTAACTTAAACGCCAAAACTAAATCTAAACAAAAAACACAAATAATGATAATATTTTATTTTTTCTTGTTTTCATCTTTCTTATCATCCGGCCCTCTCATAAAACTACGTGCAAACTTATATTCGGCACGCCTGTACTTATAGAGCTTTTCGGGCGATAATATCTTTTTGAATTTCTCGTAATATTCTTTTTCTAAAGCAGCCTCCTTCATTTTTACTCCGAGACATTCATCATTTATTTTTGAATAATCGGATTCTGTTGGAGACTTCTTATGCTTTATTTCTTTTGAAAGCTTCCGGCATTCGCGACCAACCTCAAACATCTTCTGTTGCAACTCATCACACAATGGAATAAAAGCAGCTGCCTCTTCCGGGGTTAACCCCACTTCTGCTGTAATGAATGCATTTCTCTTTGCCTGAAAGGCCTCTCTGTCAAAATGCCGATGTTGTTTATCTCCCTGCGCCAACACTTTCGAAGAGAATAAAACTGAAATCGCCACAAATGTAATAAAAAATATTTTATTCATACAAGTATTATTACAAAAATATGCTAATAACTTCTTTTTTTCATCAAATTATTCATAATTGCCCAATTCTTCTGCTAAAAGATAATCTGTGTACTGTGCCTCCAGATACTCCAGATATTCCTCATTCTCAGCATCCTGTATAGCAGATATCGCAGCAGAAGCATCATTAGACTGAACTAATAATGTATCCGTCTTACTCTGATCACCATCGATACCGACAATAGCTTTAAAGAACAGTCCCAGTCCGGCAAATACAGCTGCCATATACAACCACGGACGCATACGATCCATCATAGAGATCTTCTTCACCTCTACTTGCGGTTTCTCAGGTAACCGGCTCATTATATCAGCCGTCAAATCCTCCATATACCCCTCAGGCACGGTAAAAGGATTCTTTCCTTTAAAACGATCCAGATTATTTTGTTCTTTTTCCATACTCCTGCGTTTTAATATTCTTTTGACGAGCGTTCGTCCAAAAGGTTTAAATGTCTTTTGTTAAAAACTCCTCTACTTTTTTTACGGCATGATGATAAGAGGCTTTTAAGGCTCCCACGGAAGTCCCCAAGATCTCCGACATATCCTCATACTTCATCTCGTCAAAATATTTCATGGTAAACACTAAACGTTGCTTCTCGGGCAAAGTCAGGATAGCATTCTGTAATTTCAACTGTGCTTCATCACCGTCAAAATACTCATCCCCTTTCAGACGTTCCAGCAGGAAAACATCAGTGTCGTCGATCGACACGTTATTCATATTCCGCTGCCGGTTCAAAAAGGTTATACATTCATTGATAGCAATCTTATACAGCCAGGTAGATAATTTTGCTTCCCCCCGGAAGTAATCAATATTTGTCCAGGCTTTCAGGAATGTGTTCTGCAAAAGATCGTTTGCGTCATCATGGCTTAAAACCATCTTCCGTATTTGCCAGTACAACTTTTCCCCATAAAGATTTACCACCCGGGCAAAAGCATCCCTTTGCCTGGCCGAATCTCGTAGCTGTTCCACTAGTTCATCTTCTGTATACTGCTGCATCCTCTCCATTTTGGCGTAAATATATAAAAAAATACGGATATAAAAAAAGCGGGCAACTTTACAGTTGTCCGCTTTAGAAGTGCCCAGAACAGGACTCGAACCTGCACGCCTCGCGACACACGCACCTGAAACGTGCGCGTCTACCAATTCCGCCACCTGGGCATTTCATTATTTTCAGGTAAGCAATCTCTCGTGATTGCGGTGCAAAGGTAGCGTTTTTTTTTATAAAACAAAATATCCTGTAATTATTTTTCGAGAATATTTAATCAGGTATTCTTTCAAGTGAAAGACCTCCCTGAAAAATATCCTTCCAACGCCGGTTAAGACATTGAAAGGATACTATTTTCATTTTCTTTTATTCATTACTCTCCCAGACAACATCGACGAGACTGGCTACACGTGTGCCCGTTTCATCAGTAATCTCCGTACCCAGATTAAGAGACAATGGCCAGTAGGCATTCAGCCCTTCTTCCGTTCCGGAGAAATTACAGTTCACATCTGTTACCACTTCTTCCGCAATTCTTACATCTTTCCACAGACTCAGATCCTGGATATATCCTCTCATATAACGATTGGAATAAGAAGGTGCCGTGCCGGCCTGTAAATCGGTTACTGAATTAACGACCAATGCTCCACAAGAAGAACTTCCTACTTTCTGTCCGTCCAGATATAATACAAGCCCTTTACCTTTTTCATAGCTTGCGGCAATATGATACCAACGATTCAATTCCAATGCCGGTGTCTGGCAACCTGCCCACCCTCCGTCATTGATATAGAACTGTACGACATTTCCACTACTTCTAAGCATCCATCCGGAATTTCCGTTTTCGCAGGAAATCACATTCTGATCGCCTCCTGCAAACTCAGTATATTTCACCCGGCATTCTATGGTAAAACATTCTTCAAATCCCCACTCACCCACAGTTCCCAGTTTCATTTTGGATCCTATGCCAAATAATGGAGTTCCGGATTTAACGACATTAGCATAAAAAGCATCAATTGCATCATTCAATATGGATAACGCATTCGTATATGCCTCATCCGACGGAGAGTTCTGAAGAATAAAATACGCCCAGTCTATCCGTGTCTGCAAAATAGCTTTCGAACCAGGAGCGATACAACCCTCTTCATTTGCTTCCACAGATTCGGCAATCGAAGTTTCCGCTTTCTGGATGCATTCTACTAAATTATTCCTGGCGGAAGAGTTGTCATCGTCTGTGCATGACTGGCAAATCCACATAAGGCTTGCCAACATTATTATTGTTATAAAGTTTGTTCTCATATAATTTCATTTTAATAACCTTCATTCTGACCAAGGGTAGTCCAATCCGGCATACCATCAAATTGCGTTTGCGGTATCGGACATACTTTATGGTATTCTTTTATGTTAGCCGCAGCATCCGGATTATAAAGCTTAACATGCTCGACCAGTTTGCCCAGACGTTTAAGATCAAGTCTGCGCTGAAATTCTCCTGCTAATTCACGTCCGCGTTCATCCAAAATAAATTCAGGAGTCATATCTTTTTCCGTAACTGTCATCTCTTTCTCATATCCGCTTTTTATAGCACGCTGCCGAATAGTCATTATATCCTGAACGGCTCCCTTCAGGTCCTGCTTATTAGTACTTCTGATTTTTGCTTCTGCCCGGATCAGATACATTTCAGCAAGACGTAATACCGGATAGTTCCGATCGGAATTGGTAGACATATCACCCGGGCGGGTATTGTCATCAAATTTTGTCATTCCTATAAATGTCTTTCGATCAGTCGGCACACCTTTTGAATCATACAGATCATTTACGTCAAACGCGGTATAACAAGAAGCCATCCTGGCTTTTTCTTCAGTAGAGATAGGATCGATGCTCAGATATAAAGCCGTATCCGCATACAACTCCTGCATATTCGGGAAACCCGATGTATCATCAGACGGATCATTATAATACCATACCCACTGATGCAAATCAGACCAACGCAAATCAGCATCGTGATCAAACAATGATATATAATATAAGGAAGGTACTGCACCGCAACCACCATAGCCGGTCCATCCACATTCTGTTTTTACACCGGCAAAGCGGTCTATAAACATTGCAAAATGTTGCCAATAGTAACTACTCTGCCTGAAAGATTCATCTTCAACAAATTCCGTAGTCCAGATAAATTCTTTATTCCGCTTACTGTCGTTCCACAAATCTTTCAGTGATGTGGAAAGTTCCAAGCCATAAGAACCGTCAATAACCTGAGAAGCCATATCCATCGCTTCGTCAAACTGTTCATTATATAAGTACATTCTGGCTAGAAAAGCTTTTGCCGAAGGCATATCTATACGACCAAACTCCGAAGTTCTCTTATCCGGCAACATAGTTATAGCTTCTTCCAATCCTCCGATAATCTCTTTGTAAAAGTCAGCACGAGTAGAGCGGCGAGCTTCCATACCTTCAACCTCATCGGTTGTACGAGGTAAATAGGTATCTCCCCACATTTCGGTAATGATCCAAAGAAAGAGAGAACGCATCACTTTCATCTCCGCCTTATATTGATCTTTTTCTTCTTCTTTGGCAAAAGGCGTATCATCGATGGTTTCAAAAAATGTATTGATATTCGCCAAAGCCTTGTAGCAGTGGTTCCACAGCCAACTGACATTTCCGTTAGAGGCATCCAATCCATAATAATCGCATACTCCCATGTCTGTAAAATTACCACCTCTCAGGAATAAATCGGCTCCATGTTCTGTAAAAGCAGGCCATTGTCCCCCACCTCCATAAAGATTATTTACTTTTGTATACGACTGGTATACGAGCGCTTTAATACCATTTTCTTCTCCAAAAATGGCAGTCGTCGAACCATATGATTCCTCTTTCAAAAAATCCGAGCAGCCCGATACAGATATACCAAGAGCGATCATGCCCGTTATAATTATCTTTTTCATATTTTTCCGATTATAATTAGAACTGAAGATTCACACCGAAAATGTAAAATGTTTCCCACCATGAAATACCGCCCGAATTCTGAAACTTACTAAACCGGACAGGATCGTTTGCGGTTACATAAAGACGAACTTTTTTAACGACTTTATTCGTCAGTGTCTGAGGCAACGTATAACCTACAGTTACATTCCTGAGATTCACGTAATTATTCTTATGATATCCTGTAGAGCTCAAATACTTGATACTCTGACCGGCCACAGGACGAGGATGATGGTTTGATGGGTTCTCCGGTGTCCAGTAGTCAATCTTTACAGTATTCCAGCGTCCCATTTCAGAAGCCCAGAAATTCGTACTGTAATCATCACTACCCATAGCACCGAACTCACCATAACAATCAACGGAGAAATCCAGATCTTTCCAGCGTCCGCTGATCTGCAAGCCACCTACCCAGTCAGGCCTGTTGGTTCCAATGATCGTACGATCGTTGCCATCTATCTTTCCATTACCATCCAAGTCAGCCACTTTCACTTCGCCAGGCTTCTGTCCGTAGAGAGAGGCCAGGTCTGCCTCGTCTGTTTGCCAGATACCGACTTGTTTATAATCATAGATCACACCACTAACAGGATAGCCAACGAAAAGTCCGTTATTAATATCCTCTTTCATTTTTGGGTCCTGCAAACGCACCAACTCTTCTTTATTCCTATAGTAAGAAAGAGTCACACCCAGATCCAGGTCTTTTTTCTTTATTATTGTTCCGGATAAAGAAGCTTCTATACCTCTGTTACGCGTATCTCCCACATTATCCCAGGCGCGATTAAACCCGGTAGTATACGGAAGTGTTTTCAAATAAAGCAGATCGTAACTTTTGGAATCGTACCAGTCGACAGAACCGTAAATAAGACCGTCAAGGAATCCGAAGTCCAATCCGATATCGAGCATTTTATTCTTTTCCCATTCCAGATTCGGTGTCGGTCGGGTATCCGGCTCCAAACCCGGATAATGAATTTCTCCAGACTCTGTTTTAAAGTTCGCATAGGTACCATACAAATTACCAGTAGTTGCATATGCGGCAATAGCATAATTACCTGTTAAACCATAACTTGCTCTTAGCTTCAGGTTGGTAATCCAACCTAACGATTTTATGAATTCTTCTTCTGAAGCACGCCAGGCAATCGCTCCTGAGGGGAATGTTGCCCATTTATGTCCCTGAGAAAGCTGGGAAGCCCCATCCTCTCTGAAAGAAGCTGTAAAGATATACCGGTCATTATAATCGTATTGTACACGTCCGATGTAAGAAACCATTTGTGAACGGGTAAAACTGGAAGAAAGAGTTTTAGAATCTACCAGTCTTCCCATATTATACCACAGATAAGCCGGTGATTCCTGTTCTTTTCCCGACATACCGGTATTTACCAACTGACGGTTCTGCATTTCAAATACCCCCGACAGGTTAAAGGTATGTTTCTTAAAACTCAGCTTATAATTCAATACATTATTCCACACCCAGTCCGCCTGACGGTTATTATGCATACCTGCTACATTACGATCGTCCTGATAAGATACACTTCTGTTGTCATAGTAATACCCTCTGGAAGAAAAAGAAGGGCTATAAGCAAAGTTTGTATTATAAGTCAGGTTCTTAGCCAGGTTAACTTCTGCAAATAGGCGAAGAAATATCTTCCATTCTTCCGTCTTGTCTTTATAAACCTCATCACTCTCATTCAGATAAGGGTTTTTCACAAAAGGATCACCAAACGGATACGTATTATAAGAGCCGTCCCCATTCCTTACCGGAGTCAGAGGAGACATGTGTATCACTGTCTGAAAAACATCCGGTTTATCATTTTTTATTGTATAATAAGCACGGTTTGAAACTCCGACTTTCAGAAAAGGAAGTACCTGGTGCGAAAGATCGGTAGTCAAATAAAAATTATCATAGTGATTGTTTTCATAGCGGCTATCATCATTCCGGTAGTTAAAAGAGACTTTATACTGGGTTTTATCATTCCCGGAAGCAATCGTAACTACATGATTTGTCCAAAAACGCTTACGTCTAAAATATTCACCGGCCCAATCAGTATTCATAGTACCCAGATTTGAGATCTCTGCTCCGGCAAAGGCTTTGGCATCATCCGCCTCACTGTTCCATGTTCCTGCCGCCCGGTAAGCTTCACGTTTAAAAGCGGTGTATTCATCGGCATCCATTACGTCAAAAGAGCCCCGGTTATTGACTCCGATACCGGCAAAACCATCATAAGAAACCAACGTTTTTCCCTTTTTTGCCTGTTTGGTAGTGACCAATATAACTCCGTTCGCTCCTTTGGCCCCATATATGGCGGTGGACGACGCGTCTTTCAAGACATCTATCGATTCAATATCACCCGGATTGATGGAAGATAATGTTTCATTATAAGGAATTCCATCTAATACGATAAGAGGATCGTTGCTGGCATTTCTAGAGCGTGTTCCACGAATACGTATAGAACTACCATCCATTCTTATACCCGGAACTCCAACCAGGCTGGTAGTAATATCGTTGGCAGGGATTCTGCTGATCTTTTCAGCGCTTATTGAAGCGACAGAACCTGTTATATCTTTACGCTTCATCGAAGTATAGCCCGTTACGACCACATCTTCAAGCCCGATAACGTCCTCTGTCATTACAACATCTATCTGAGAACGATTTCCGACTGTCACTTCCTGAGATAACATTCCCAAGAATGAAAAAATTAGTACATCTTTAGAGGTAACATTTGTAAGAGAATAAGAACCATCCATATCCGTCACCGTACCAACAGAGGTTCCTTTTACCATAACATTGACTCCTAACAGAGGCTCTCCGTTAACATCTTTTACTTCCCCTGTTACATTATTATCTGTTTTTAACTGGGGGGGGGGGGTGTTAACACTTCTTTAGACTCCAGATAGCCTGGAAAGACTAAAAACGACAAAATCAGGATCATTGGAATTTTCATCCTTCGACTCAAGTCCCGAACGAAAAGTTTAGACATTTGATTAACTTGTTTCATACTATTATTATTAGTTAGTAATTAGTATTTATGATACTATACCATAATTATCCCATTAATTCTACTTTGTAATTCTTACTTAACTCTACAACAAAGTAATGGGTTATATTTTACAGAATTATAATAAAATTATCCGATATACTTACACTATCTTACTATTCCAAAAACGACATAACACACTTGTAATCAACAATAAAACAACATATATATTCTATCACAAAGAATATAACACATCCTTGTGATAGAAAATTTAAACATAAATATCCTGTGAAATACAGATTATAATCCAGACAAAACAAAGAGTGTCTTATTCATCAGCTTTCACTCCCCACGAATAATTAGGTTCTGAGGACATTTCAAGAATCAGAGAGCCTCCTTTTAATAGTTCAGATGCCGGGAAACGGAAAGACTGTAAAGGCTTGCCATTCAATACGGCACTTTGTACATATTTATTGGCTCGGGATGCATTACGAGCCTCGATCGTAAAGGTCTTACCTCTGCCGAAACGTTCTCCCAAATCAATCACAACCTTTTCGTACAAAGGGCTTGCTATTTCGTACATAGGCTCTATACTACAACCTCCGTCCGTTTGGAAAAGCCCCAAAGAAGCCATGACCAGCCAGGCACTCATCTGTCCCTGATCTTCATCCCCCAAATAGGCATTAGCCATACCCGTTCCATAATAACGTTCTACGATAGAACGACTCCAACGCTGGGTAAGCCACGGTTTACCGACCCAATTGAACAGGAATGCAAAATGCATGGATTGCTGATTACCCTGAACCACAGGATAATCCCAATACTGGTCGTTCGGCGCATTATACCGCCAGGGCTCACTGGCCTCAAATCCCCATTGCAGACGTTCCACAAAACGATCTTTCCCTATGACTTCCGCTAGTGCGGGGACATCCTGAGGAACAAAATAAGTCAGCTGCCACGCATTCCCTTCTACATAATGATGATTGGCTCCCGAATGGAACGGATCGAAATCTTTGGCCCAACGACCATCGCTACTACGCATCTGAGCATATCCCGTTTCCGGATTAATGGCATTCCGCCACCATGAACCCCGTTCTGTAAAATAGGTATAGTCATCTTCCTTATTCAATGCTTTTGCAAACTGAGAGACGGTCCAGTCATCATATGCATATTCGAGTGTATTAGAGAAACGTCCCTGATCGGTCGGCACATATCGATGTTTCAGATAAGGAGCCAGATCACGGTTTCCGGCATAACCACCACAAACCTTCTGACTGGGTGTTGTCTGCATCTTCTTCACAGCCTCAAAAGCTTTCTCTCCGTCAAAACCGCGGATACCCATTTGCCAGGCGCTGACAATCAGCGGTATTTCATGTTCCGCCACCATAACGGGAATATACTCCATACCGGCAGGACCTTTTGCCAGCCATCCGTTTGCATCATACATTCCTAACTGAGACTTTACCCAGCGGTTACTCCACTCCGGGGTTACCAGATTCCAGAACTGATTCAGATTCCAAAACGTATTCCAGAAAGCATCACACCCCAAAGCCACATCATCCGGATCCGTAAAACGACGTACTTTTTCATCGGCGGAGACCCATTCTCCGTTTACATCACTCCATATATTACGGCTACACAACGCCCTGTACATATTTGTATAAAAACGAACTTTCTCCAACCGGTTATTTGTCGTGATCTGTACCCGGTCAAACAAATCGTTCCACACATTCTGCTGATTAGTACGCACCTCATCAAACTTCCACCCGAAAGGAGTACTGATCTCCTTTTCCAAATTGTCAGCCGCATTAGCTATGCTTACCAGAGACAGGCCGGAACGTGCCTGTACAACCGGCGACTTCCCGGCATCAAACTGCAACCAGACTCCGGCATCTTTTATATCACGGGCCGCCAGACGATCTGTCAGCTGTTGCTTTTCATTTATCCAACCTCCCATAGACAAGATCGGTTGGTCAAATTCAATTACGAAATGAATCGTATATTCCTGGTCTGCATCAGAACTCCATACATTTTTAGATAACTGATGGCTAAACCCTTCGATACGGGTATCGCTCACTTTCTTAATCTCAATATCTTTCAATTGATAATCATACTCTGCCGGTATATGTAAATCAACCAGAACACGGGCACTGTCTTTATCCGACGGGAAAGTATAGCGTTGGAAACCGCAATGAGTGGTTGCGGTTAGCTCCGCCCGGATACCATAATCGGTAAGATCGACTTTATAATATCCCAACGGTGCTTCTTCACTTAATTTATTGATCCGCGAACGATAGCCGGAATCCGGATCAGACTCGTCACCGATAACAGTCCTCAAAGGACCGTTTGCCGGCATCATCCCTAAACCACCCATTGTCCACTCATGGATATGACTGAAACAGCCTACGCTTTCAAAGGTCGGCTGATAACCGGCCTGCCATCCTGCATTCTGATTATCGGGACTCAGTTTTACCATCCCGAAAGGCATCCAAGGTCCAGGGGCTATCATCCAGCGGGAATGAGCTGTTCCAATCCTTGTATCGACATATTCCGCCAGAGACTGAAGCGGTTGATGCTGGCGCTGCACCTCGCCTTTTTGAATCACTTTACCATCTGCACGAACCTCAAAGACACTTGTCACTCCCTCCGTAACGGAAGGCATCGGAGCTTCAAGGCAATAACGGGCTGTATCCAGACGGGTAGACAGGATCTCTTTTCCATCAAGTCTGACAGAAAGAAGCGGCTGCCCTTCAAGATGTTCCACATCGACAAGCAGCGGTTGCACTTTCTTTCCTTCTACTTCTATTTCATAATTAGCTGCTTCAACGGAACGGACAAAGGCTTTTTCCGGAGCGATCGCCCGGACACTTCCCGGACCTTCCAACCCTACATGGTCGAATACAAGCCATGATCCCTCCAAGACGGATAGTGTAATACAGTTTCCTCCTTTCCGCAAAGATTCTCTTTTTACTGGAATAATTAAGTGGACGGGGTTAGCCTGGCTCATGTCACCGGTAATAGAGGCATCGCTCCCACCCGGAGCCAGTTGTATCTTCTCTTCCTGACAATTATTGATCATCACTTTTAATAGAGGAGGAATATGAGGTGAGTTGTCGGCCAGATCTACTATCAGATTCCATTCTCCTTCCACCGGAAGTTTATCCAACTCAAAGAGAATATTAGTGTCATGCGTTCGCAGACCGGCAGTAGACCAAGTTCCTCCCCATTGGTCGGCAGGTCCGGGCAAAACATAAGGGAAAGACTCTTTGGCATCACTTTTTCCAACCAGATAATACCGGTCTTCAAAGCCAAAGTCATTGGCAAGAAATTCTTTATAGCGGTCAGGCCCCAAAGCCAGATCGACGGCCGAACTGTCAGCCACACCTATATTCCACACCAATTGTCGTTCAGGCGTTGAACATGATGTAATTGCCAAAATGCAAAGACAACTAAAGGATAGTATTCTTTTTCTCATAATTGCAAAGATTATTTTCTTGACAAAAGAAGCAATCTTCAGCAATTCCGGCAAGTCATATTATTCCGATTGAGTTGTACAATATTCCGATTCTGCTCCCTGATACGCAAAAAGCCCCGCCGGATAACCAGCGGGGCTTTGTTGTATGTAACCTGTCAACCTAACGGTTTACCAGGAGTTTCCTATTTATTTAACGATAGCTTTAACAGCGCTTTCACCGTCAACAGCTACAACTACGATACCTGCAGGAGCAGTGATAGTTGCATTGTCAGAAGTGATATTCTGAACTGTTACAGTCTGGCCAAGGATGTTGCTTACAGTAACTGTCTTACCTGTTGCATTCAGGATAGTGATCGAACCTTCACCAGCAATTACGCTAACACCTGATGTAGAAACACCTTCGTTAGAGGTTGCAAAGTCGCTAGTATCTTCTAAGTTGAAGATCTGAGCCTGGTTGATCAGTTCCTGCATCTTCTTGTCGTCATCTTCGTGGTTACCGTTATCTACAGTGTATTCAGCCAATACAGGTACACCATTGTGGATTTTCACCCATGCACCCTTGAATGAAGCAATGTGAGATACGCCATCCAGGTTAGATTCCAGTAAGAAGTCCTTATGATCGTCGTCTGTGAAACGCAGAGAGAATGCATAATTCTTATGTAAACCGTCTACCGGTTTCTTTTCGAAGATTTCAGTATTGTACAGGTCACGAGGATCAAGAACGCCGTCCTTAGTTCTCAGGTCTGCCAATTTCTTACCATTCTTCAAGATATACAGATATTCGCCTGTTGCATCTACCTGGTGAACACCTTCTACGAAACCAAGGCGAGTGTAAGACTGCCATTTGTAAACGTCAGGATTGTTCAACATGTTAGTGCTACCTTTCACCGAGTCAGTCAGGTTGATCAGGAAGCTACCGGCCAGGTAACCGTTGTAATCAACTTCGTGTTCGCAGTTCGGGTTGTAACCGTGAGTGTTACACCATTTGCCGTCTTTCACTGAATCCGGACGTACAACAAACAGATACTGAGGCATACGGTCAGTTGAGCTTACTACATAGTCAGCATAGATAGCAGTTTTGCTTTCTTTACCGATCGGCTGAATCTTTTCAGCTGTCATACCCAGGTAACCGAAGTCTTTTACAACCTGCGGAGCGTTGCTCTGGTTGTTAGAATCTTCGAACAGGAATTCAGAGCCTGTACCTCTTGCACGGAACATATTGATATGTTTACCAACTTCACCCAGATCCATATACAACGGACGGTTGTCTGTGATAATAGCAAATGCTGTAGCTCTTTCGGTTGCAACGTTATCCAAAGGCAGGTAGCTCATTTCGCCAACACCGTCTTCGCAATGTGCCTGCATCCAACCATTGCTGATTCTCAAAACATTACCACTGTTGATATCTACTAATACATAGCAGATTTCGTCACCCTTCACCTGATCAGCTTTCAGATAGAATACACCTAACTTAGGTTGATCTGCAGCAGAAGCAGCAGCTTCTTCTTTAGTCATAGCCTTATAATAAGGAGTCTTACCCTGCGGGCTTACCAGATATACATAGATCTTATCGTTGTCGATCAGGTTCTTGTCGCTTACTTTCAGAACATAAGCTGTTCTTGCAAGCTGCGGCAAACCGATTTCAGCACCGTAACCGAACGGTACGTCGATAGCCTTGTCACCATCAACCAGAATATTCTGAGCTTCTGTCAATTCATAAGTTGTTGCCTGACCTGGAGTCGGAGCAAAGCTCTTTTCTTCAGATACGTTCAGATACAGTTCCTGATTTGCAAACAAGTTGTAGTTCATGTAATACTTAGTATAAAGCAAATCTTCAGTCTTGAAGTGCTTGTAACCATGACGAGGACTTGTTTTAGCTTCGTTATCTTCTACAGCTGCAAATGTATATGTATCTGCATGCTGAAGTTCTTTATCTCTGAAACTACGATAGTTTCTATTGATGAAATAAACACCCTTTTCATCTTTATAAAGCTGACCTTCGAATACTTCGTCTGCATATTCACGGTTGTAGATAGCAACTGTAGGAACAGCACCGCAACCCGTAGTTTTAACAACCCACATAGTAGCAGGCATATCATTGTAATCCTGAGCAGTTGTAGCAGCATCCAGCATCAAACGACCGATGAAGTTGTCAACCACATTCTTACCAGTTGCTACATCTGTGATGAAATACAAGCCCTGGTCTACATTTACGCGAGACAGATACTTAAAGTCTCTATCTTTGAATGTAAATTTAGTCTGCAGAGAGCCCGGAAGTGCGATACCGCCATCTGTTTCAGTATTCTTTGCAGTAATAACAGCCTTACCTTCTGTTAGATAAGCGATTCGAACAGCTACCTGACCATTTTCATCAGAGTGAAGAGCAGCACCAGGAGTAGCAGCTGTATTTGTATGAAGCTTCGTCAAGTCATTGTAAACAGAGTTGAATGCAAAATCAGGATTCTGCCACAAACTGCTAGCCGGATTCTTCGGCAGAGCATTCATAGGCTCGATGAATAAACTATCATTTGAAGGATAGTAAGTAAATCTAAACAAGCTACGAGCTTCCCAAGTACCCGGAGTCAGGTTTGTTCCCTCAGGAATAGCCACTCTTGTAGGAGCATCTTCCAACAAAACCAACGGCAACTCCTTACTCAGACTTGAATAAAATTCTGTACCTACAGACAGAACTTCACCTTTAGCATTCTTAAGATATACGAACTCTTCTGCTACTAAAGCATCAGCACCAGAAGTGGCGCTAAGACCTAACTTCTCTCTAACTGATTCTGTAGCAGTAGCAGTTGAAACAACCGGGAAGTCTGTATCATTAAGTTCCACAGCAGTGAACTTATTAGTCAGTAACGGACTTTCAGTGTTCGGAGTCACAGCAGAACTGATAGTGAATGTACCATCATACTGGAAGTCAACCATTCTGTTCAAATCATCAGCAGTAAGGATGATACCACCAGCCAGAACCGGTTTCAATTTCACAGCATCAGTGATAGCCTGAACGTTAGTTTCAGCTTCTACATGAGAATATTTCGCTGCAATGATTTCGCTACTTGAGTTCTTCTGAAGAACAACTACCGAGTCACGGTTTGCAAAATAAGAATAGATAGGTTTGTAATCAAAATTTGTATTCTGAGAAATTGTAGAATACCAGGTCCAGTTAGTCAGACATCCTTCCAGGATAGAAGCATCCAGGTTAGTTGTAGAAGTAACTGTCGGTTCATCAAACAGAGTTGCATTAACATGAGCATAAACCAACTCCAGGTTTGTTTCTTTGTTTGTCATTGTATAGCTAACACCACTTACGTTATCGTTAGTTACCTTAATAGACCATAAAGAAGCATTGATAGGAGCGTCGGCCACATCAACCAACTTCAAATTCAATTCACCTGTCCGGTAATTACGAGTCTGGATCAATACTTTCCCATCTGCGTCTGTCAATTGATACAATTTATCTGCATCGAAATGATTAATGCCATCACCAATTGTAGCGCTGGCTGTTGCAGTTGGACGAAGAGTAATACCATGACCGATCTTATTTTCATCGGTATGTACATGTGTAGTACCTTGCGCGAAAGCTCCAAGACTTGTTGTCAGCAGGGCGCCGACAAGAAGAGTAGAAAACTTTTTGTTCATAATCAAATAATTTAATTAGTAATAAAATATAAAGTTCAAATAAAATCTATACTGTAATAAAATATAAAGCTCACGATCCTTCTATGATCGTTTTATTTGTGCATGCTTTGCACCTAAATCGTAGGACAAAGATACATATCTTTTTTAGTTGCACTATTTTTTTGTTATATTTTTTTCCCTTTAACCCTGCTTTCTTATCCGGTTAATGGTTTAAAACGTACAAATAATGCGGTTTTAAGGACATATCAGATCATTCATCCTGACTCCTATTATGCTCCGACTCTTTCTTACGATAGTCGGATGGGGAAATACCCATTATCTTCGTAAAAGTACGCGAAAAGTAAGCCGGCTCTTCAAAACCAAGCTTTGTGGATATCTCATTCAGTTTCAGGTTTGTCAATACAATATACTGGCAGGCCTTCTGTATCTTCAGCCGGATAAAATAGTTTATCGGCGAGACCCCTGTTTCTTTTTGGAAAAGCATGGAGAAATGGGATGGAGAATATTTAAAATAAGCCGCCAATTGGTCCAAAGTCAGGTTACGTTCCAGATGTTCGTTCATGTAATGGATCACACGGGAAGCAAAAGAGTATTCCTTGTGATTAGGTAAATTAATATAACGATATTGCTCCAAATACAAAAAAGAGGTAAGGAACATATACAGACACATCGACGAATAAACCATATATTCTTTAATATATCCCATCGAGAAGCAACTGTATATCTCTTCGAATAATTGCACCCGGTCTTGCAGTCGGGAATATTCGCCGGGCAGGATTGTACCCGGCACCGGTGTAGACGGCAAAAACTCCCGGCCAAGTCTCCCCATGAAATGAACCCAGTATATCGTCCAGGGATCATGTTCGGAAGAGCCAAAGGAATAGGGTACATTCGGAGGTATAATGATGTACTGGTTCTGCTTCACCGGATAAGTCTTCCCATGAATGGTATACCAGCCCTCCCCTTCTATACAATAGATAAGCATAGCATAACTACATCCCTGGTCTTTCTGTACATAATGGTACTTCACCCGGGGAAAGAAACCGATCTTACGGACATATAAGTTACCGATAAGCGGTTCCCGGCTATAAGCCTCCAGCAATTCGTCCGGCAAAGAGACAAAACGTTCTCCTTTAAATCCTTCTTTAATCTTTATCACTATACATTATTATATATGTAAACCGCGACAAATATAATAAAAAAACGGCCACTTCCTTTTTCGGAAGCAGCCGTTTATAATTTATCTTATGGGAAGAGATTACATCATGCCGCCCATTCCGCCACCCATACCCGGGTTCATCGGAGGCATAGCAGGACCTTCTTCTTTCTTTTCAGCGATTACGCATTCTGTTGTCAGGAACATACCAGCGATAGAAGCTGCATTTTCCAAAGCGACACGAGTAACCTTAGCAGGGTCGATTACACCTACTGCACACAGGTTTTCATATTTGTCTGTACGTGCATTGTAACCGAAGTCACCTTTACCTTCTTTTACTTTCTGAACGATAACGGCACCTTCTTTACCAGCGTTGGCAACGATCTGGCGAAGCGGTTCTTCGATAGCACGTTTAACGATTTCGATACCGGTTGTTTCGTCTTCGTTTTCGCCCTTCATTCCTTCCAATGCTTCGATAGCACGGATATAAGCTACACCACCACCAGGAACTGTTCCTTCTTCGATAGCAGCGCGGGTTGCATGCAAAGCATCGTCCACACGGTCTTTCTTTTCTTTCATTTCCACTTCAGAAGGAGCACCTACGTAAAGAACAGCTACACCACCTGCCATCTTAGCCAGACGTTCCTGCAGTTTTTCTTTATCGTAATCGGAAGTAGTGTTTTCGATCTGAGTCTTGATCTGACCGATACGAGCCTGGATAGCAGCTTTGTCGCCTGCACCGTTAACAATGATAGTAGTATCTTTGTCTACAGTGATCTTTTCGGCAGTACCCAACATATCCATTGTAGCACCTTCCAGCTTCAAACCTTTTTCTTCGGAGATAACAACACCACCTGTCAGGACAGCGATATCTTCCAACATAGCTTTACGACGGTCGCCGAAGCCCGGAGCCTTCACTGCACAGATCTTCAGAGAACCACGCAGACGGTTCACTACCAATGTAGCCAATGCTTCACTGTCGATATCTTCAGCGATGATCAACAGAGGACGTCCGCTCTGAACAGCCGGTTCGAGGATAGGAAGCAGGTCTTTCAATACAGAGATCTTCTTGTCGTAGATCAGGATATACGGATTTTCCATCTCGCATTCCATCTTTTCTGTATTTGTTACGAAGTACGGAGAGATGTAACCACGGTCGAACTGCATACCTTCAACTACGTCTACCGTAGTTTCAGTACCTTTAGCTTCTTCCACAGTGATAACGCCTTCTTTCTTCACTCTCTGCATAGCTTCAGCAATCAGTTTACCGATTGTTTCGTCACCGTTGGCAGAGATCTTAGCTACGTGTTCGATCTTTTCGAACTGGTCGCCTACTTCTTCAGCCTGTTCAGCGATCTTTTCAACCACTTTGGCAACGGCTTTGTCGATACCGCGTTTCAGGTCCATTGGGTTAGCACCTGCTGTAACGTTCTTCAAACCAACACCGATAATGGATTGTGCCAATACAGTAGCAGTAGTAGTACCGTCACCTGCATTGTCGTTTGTCTTTGAAGCCACTTCTTTAACCAACTGTGCACCCATGTTTTCGAACGGGCAAGCCAATTCAACTTCTTTAGCAACCGTTACACCGTCTTTTGTAATGTGAGGGGCACCGAATTTCTTTTCGATGATCACGTTACGGCCTTTCGGGCCTAATGTTACTTTTACTGCATTTGCCAGTTCGTCCACACCTTTCTTCAAAAGGTCGCGGGCATCCATATCGTACTTAATTTCTTTTGCCATGATTATATTATTTTTTATTGTCCGTTAATGAATTAGATAATAGCCAAGATATCAGACTGACGCATGATCAAAAACTTTTCACCGTCCAGTTCGATTTCTGTTCCTGCATACTTTCCGTACAGTACAGTATCGCCACTCTTCACAACCATTTCTTCATCCTTTGTTCCGTTACCTACGGCAACAACTTCACCTTTTAAAGGTTTTTCTTTTGCTGAATCAGGGATAATGATTCCGCCAAGTGTCTTTTCTTCTGCTGCAGCCGGCTTGATAAGCACTCTGTCTGCTAATGGTCTAATGTTCATCTTTGATATATTTTTTAATTGTTAATAATGTTATGTTTATTATGTGTATTTCTAATTCACGTTTACTTCTATACGAAATCTGTGCCAAAATAATTGGCAGGGAAAAGACTGACAAATTTGCATAACACGACAGTTAGATAGACTGACCTGACTGACAGGATGACTATCTTTATCACCTTTTTTGTTTCGAGACTAGAACAAAACTACCGGAGAAGTAGTTCACAAGTGGCTACATTTTAACTCAAAAGTAAAGTATATTACTATCTTATCGATTAATCTATCAGGAGAGTCGATACGGATCGTGCCGGAAGCAGGGGTTGATATACGCGACCGTCTATCTGAACGGAGACGGTGCGGGGCTCGTTCCCTTCGTTCGCCAGGGCTACAACGATGCTTTTATCGGGATTGATAAAAGCCATCAGATTGGCATACAGACCTGATGTTTCCAGTTTACGGGCACCGGGTTGCACATAATGGCTCAAATGTTTCATTATATAATATTCGGGAGTGAAGCGGAAAGTCTTCGTATCGGCATCCACCACCACCAACGAATTCTGCGCCCATCCCCACCGGCTGATACCGCCTTTTTCGAGGGAAATATTCCAATACATATAGGCCGAAGCACCGCTATCCAGGTAATGACGCATCAGGTTCCAAGAGTAAACGGCACCGCTCCAATCATTCTTCCCGTCGCCGCATTCCTGCTCGGTCTGATAGAGTTTCATATCGGGGTAACGTTCGTGTATACCTTTGATCGCTCCTTTTCCCGCCCATTGAAAACCGACACCTTTGACATATTCAGCACTTGCCGGATCTGTCAGGATAGTGTCGACCAGGGCTTCATTGGCACGTTCCATCGTTCCGAACATGACATTTACACCTTGTTCCTTCATAGCCGGGCCGAGATAGTTACCGATAAAGTTAGCTAAAGAAGTAGCCGTCCAGCAACAGCTGGGGAATATCTGGGCCGAGTTGAATTCGTTTTGAGGCATGACGGCAAAGATATCGATGCCTTGTTCCCGGTAGGCCTCGATGAATTTTGAGAAATACAAGGCATAAGCCTGAAGATAGAGTGAGTCCTGAATAAACATATCCGTACCTTCGTAGCCGACTTTATCGGCCGCCAGTCCGTTACGGTATTTCTCATTGAAATTCTCTCCCGTATAGGCTGATGCATAATGTTTATTGTATTTCATCCAGGAAGGCGGACACCAAGGGGAAGCCCAGATACTCAGGTCCGAATTGTATTTCTGTGCATTCCTGATAAAAGGAATCAGTGTTTGCTGATCGTTGGCGATGGTGAAATACGCCATATCGAAGTCGCCGTCTATCTCATTATAAGAATACCAGTCGCGGGAGAAATCGTTGGCACCGATCGGCATACGGCAGATAGTGAAGTTTGCTCCTATCTCGGGGAAAAAGAGTTCTTCCATAATTTCCTCCCTTACGATCGGATCGAGTTTACTCAAAGAGATCCATCCCAACTCGTTGAAGCAGGCTCCGAAACCGTCTATCTTCTGTTGCTTTTTATGGGTATGGATAATCGCATCGATCTCCGGAATGGTATCCGGGGATGCCGAGATCAGGTCATCCTGTTCCTGCCACGGTTCGTTTTCGGTAGTCGTCACCCACGAGGCTCTGGGTTGGAAAGAGCAGGAAGAAAGGCATAAAGCGATTGTGAGAATTAAACTGTATATTTTCATAAGCGGCAAATATAAAGGACAACGACTTCTCCCGTTCAAAGAGAAGTCGTTGTATTCGTTAGTTTCCTTAAGCAAATCAAAACTGTGCGATCAGCTCTTCCACTGTTACAGGCTTTTGTTCGCCTGTGATCATATTCTTCAAGTTGATCTTTCCTTCGTTCATTTCCGTTTCGCCGACGATGGCTACAAACGGGATCTTCTTCGTATCGGCATATCCCATCTGTTTCTTCATTTTGGCTGCTTCCGGGAAGAGCTCGGTACGGATACCGGCAGCACGTACCTTGGCGATAATAGGCAGCAGATAACTTTCTTCTTTCTCGCCGAAGTTGACAAACAAGAGCTGTGTTGTCTTCAATGAATCGGCCGGATACAGCTCCATCTGGTTCAGTACGTCGAAGATACGGTCTGCTCCGAAAGAGATACCGACACCTGACACACCGTCCATGCCAAATACGCCGGTCAAGTTGTCATACCGCCCGCCTCCGGTGATACTTCCGATCTGGACGTCGAGTGCTTTTACTTCGAAGATAGCGCCGGTATAATAATTCAGTCCGCGTGCCAGAGTCAGGTCGAGTTCCAGTTCGGAGTTCATAGGCAGCTGATCGATACGGTCGAGGATGAAGGTCATTTCTTCCACCCCTTTCATGGCGATCTCGGAGGCAGCCAGTTGTTCTTTCAATACGGCCAGCTTTTCGCGGTTGGTTCCTGCCAGCATGATGATCGGTTGCAGGCGGGCAATGGCTTCTTCGGTAAGGCCTTTCGAGCGAAGTTCCTCGTTTACATTATCCAGGCCGATCTTATCCAACTTGTCGATAGCGACGGTTATGTCGACAATCTTATCTGCTTCACCAATGATCTCGGCGATACCTGATAAGATTTTACGGTTGTTCATCTTGATGCAAACGCGGATACCGAAACGATGGAATACCTCATCCATGATCTGGATCAGTTCCACTTCATTGATCAGCGAGTCGGAGCCGACCACATCGCCATCGCACTGATAGAATTCGCGGTAACGTCCTTTCTGCGGACGGTCGGCACGCCATACGGGCTGTATCTGATAGCGTTTGAAAGGGAATGTTATATCATTGCGGTGCTGCACCACGTAACGGGCAAAAGGTACGGTCAGGTCGTAACGCAGACCTTTCTCGCAGGCTTTCACACCGAAACGTACAGGATTACGTTCCAGCAGCTCCTCATCGGTAATACCGGAGAAGCAATCGCCTGAGTTTAATATCTTGAAAAGCAGCTTATCACCTTCATCACCATATTTGCCCATCAAAGTAGACAGGTTCTCCATGGCCGGCGTTTCGATTTGCTGAAATCCGTACAGATGATATACATCGCGAATAGTGTTGAATATATAATTACGTTTCGCCATTTCTTCGGGCGAAAAATCTCTTGTACCTTTTGGTATAGATGGCTTCTGCATATATCGTTTGCTCTTCTTTATCGTCGGAGCTAACCGACTTTTATCTATTAAATTATTATTCGGAATGCAAAGGTAGGTATTTTGTTTCAATTTCGTAGTTTCCAAGTCAAGTTCATTGTTTTATCTGTTTCTTTTTGCGATGTTTGTAACATAATCAAAATATAACGAGACTATGAAAGAAGAAATAAAAATAGCTGCCCGAGTCATTTTGAATGGCTCGGGCAGCTATTTTTAGTGGGTGCAGCAGCCGGTTTTATCCGCAGCCGCAGTCATTTTCGTTTAGTCGCGGCTTCTTCCGCCCAGGAAAATCATTACATAATATAACAAGGTAGCCAGCGATCCCAAAGCAGCAACCACATAGGTATAAGCAGCAGAACGCAAAGCATCTTCCGCCTTATCATGTGTATAGGCATTCGTTATTCCGGCATTACTCAACCACGCCAAAGCACGCTGGCTGGCATTGATCTCGACCGGCAGTGTTATGAAACTGAACAGCGTAGTCATTGCAAACAGGATGATACCGATCAGCATCAACTGCGGAAATGTATGCAACATCAACATACCACCCAGTAATACCCAGGTCATAATGTTAGAAGAGAAACTTACGATCGGAACCAAAGCCGAACGCATCTTCAGCGGACCATAAGCCGTTGCATGCTGTACCGCATGTCCACATTCATGGGCTGCCACAGCCGCAGCAGCAATACTGTTACTATAATATACCGACTCGCTCAGGTTTACCGTTTGATTGGCTGGATTGTAATGGTCTGTCAAATGTCCGGGAGTGGAAATCACCTTCACATCATAGATGCCGTTATCGTGCAACATCTTTTCAGCTATATCCTTTCCGGTCATCCCGTTAGGCATAGGAATTTTAGAATACTTCTCAAACTTGTTCTTCAGTCGGGAAGACACCAGCCAGCTTAACAAGGCAAAACCAATAAATATAATCCAATACATGCTCATAATGCTCTAATTAATTAAGTGTTATATAAGAAATGTCTTACAAAAAGTCTGCCAGAAACAAAAATGGCAGAAGATAGGCCTGCTTAGAGGTGGTCTTCTGCCATTTTGTAATAGTATTTTATGATTATTCTTCGGTATAGCGGATAATTGTCTGTTCACGGTCAGGTCCCACTGACACGATCTTAACAGGAACACCCAGCTCTTCTTCAAGGAAAGCAAGGTATGCGTTGAATTCTTCAGGGAATTCGTCTTCGCTCTGCATCTTTGTCATGTCTGTCTTCCAACCCGGCAGTTCAACGTATACAGGTTCGATCGTATCGTCGATCTCAAACGGGAATTCAGTTACTTCTTCACCGTTGATCTTGTAAGCGACGCAAGCCTTGATCGTATCGAAACTGTCGAGAACATCGCTCTTCATCATGATAAGCTGGCTTACACCATTGATCATGACTGCATATTTCAAAGCAACCAGGTCGATCCAGCCGCAACGACGTTTACGTCCTGTTACAGAACCGAACTCATGTCCCAGTGTACAAAGCTGATCGCCTGTTTCGTCGAACAATTCTGTCGGGAACGGACCGCTACCAACACGTGTACAGTAAGCTTTGAAAATACCGTATACTTCACCGATATTACGCGGAGATACTCCTAGGCCGGTACAGCATCCTGCACAGATCGTATTCGAAGAAGTTACGAACGGATAAGAACCGAAGTCGATATCCAGCATAGTACCTTGTGCGCCTTCTGCCAAAACAGACTTACCTTCTTTCAGGTAGTTGTTTACAACATGTTCGCTATCGATCAGGTTGAACTTCTTCAGGTATTCCAATGCTTCAAACCATTGAGCTTCCAGTTCTTTGATATCGTAAGAATAATTCAGTGATTTCAGGATTGCTTCGTGGCGTGCTTTAGCGGCAGCATACTTTTCATCGAAATTATGCAACAAATCACCGACACGAAGGCCGTTACGGCTGATCTTGTCTGTATATGTCGGACCGATACCTTTACCAGTCGTACCGATTTTGCCGGAACCCTTAGCAGCTTCGTAAGCAGCATCCAGCATACGGTGAGTAGGAAGGATCAGGTGTGCCTTCTTGGAAATACAAAGTTGTTTGGTCAGGTCGTGACCACTAGCTGCAAGCGCTTCGGCTTCCTGCTTGAACAATAACGGGTCGAGAACGACACCATTACCGATTACATTCACCTTCCCCCCCTGGAAAATACCTGACGGAATAGAACGAAGGATATACTTTTCTCCGTTAAATTCCAATGTGTGTCCTGCATTGGGACCTCCCTGAAAACGAGTGATTACATCGTAGTTAGGAGTCAATACGTCGACAACTTTACCTTTGCCTTCGTCACCCCATTGCAATCCTAATAAAACATCTACTTTCATTTTGTCTTTATAATAGGCTGTTAATATTCTTATTTGCCAATTCTCTGTTGAAGCTTAAACTTGCATTTACTGCATATCCCGTAAATGTATAACGAATGAAACTCGGGTGTGAAACGGGATATCTTCAAATTGCCGACATCCTTTTTCAACACGCTGTCCTTCATTTCCCTGATTGTCCCGCACTTCATACAGATCAAATGCAAATGCGTTTCTGCCAGGGCCCGCAGTTCATATTGAACCGACTGGGCATTTAGTTGATGCCTCACAATTATTCCGCCGTCTTCCAACACATCCATTGTATTGTAAAGCGTTGCCTTACTCACATGAAAATGTGTTTCTTCCAGCTTTTCCTGAAGTGAGTACATGTCGAAATGACCAGAGAAACGGCATATGCATTCAAAGATGGCATATCTTTCCTCGGTCTTTCGTAGTTTTTTCTCAGTCAGATACTCCGTAAATGACTGTTTCAGTTCTATGTACTTCTTTTCATCCATTCTGTTGCGACACCACGCGACCGACAAAGTTAGCGCATTTATTTTAAACGCAAAGCCTTAGCTATAATATTCAAATTCAAATTTTAAATCATTATAGATTTCTTGCTTTTCCGGAGAGGTCGCCAGCTCCGGAAAATCTTCGAAACTACTTAATATCTGCCTGGCATGGCGGTCGGACTGACGGCCGTAAAATTTCATTGCTTTTACAGCGGCCTGTATCTCTTTCCACGATGCACCGAAGTCTGTCCACAACACCGTACGCAAAGATTCAGCCAAAAAAGCGGCCTTTACAGGCGGGGTTATATCTTTTCCCTGTCGGAACAGTTCGCCCCATATCAGGTAAGCCACTGTCCGGGCATATTCGTCTTTCGTATTGAAGACAAGTCCGAGCGTCAGGTTTTCGACATACGGAAGTTTGCTAAAAAGGGTACGGCTGCATTGCTCGGCAATTTCCAGATAAGGAATTTCCTTCACCCACTGCTCCGCCTGTTTGAACGAAAACTCTCCGACCGGTTGCAGTAAAGGAGCCAGCAATTTAAACTCACGGATATCCTCTTTCCATAAAGCGGCTGCCAGTTCGGAATTGGATTCGTGCCTGGCCGCAATCTGCTTGACTTCGGGCAGAGGAACACCGAAGTTCAGTTTATAAACTACGCCCTTCTCGCGCATACTGGTGGAGATCACCCCATTCATAGCCATGCGGAGTTGAGTACGTATTTCTCTTAATTGGTCTTGCAGCATAGCTTAGTCGTTGTAAGATGGGAGGAATGAATAATCTTTGCTGTAACGGAGCATCTGTTCGGTATAGCCTTCCGTATAGTCGAGTACGATATCGGTTACTTCGCCTTTATCGTTCTTCACTTCTTTCATTACCGGGTTCACGAAACCTTTGTACGGGGCCAGGTTCAGTTTAGCATAACGGGCAAGCACCTCGTCATGTAATGTCTGATCTACCTTTACGGCATAATCTTCCACCAGCTGCTTACCGGCGGCAAAGTCTCCTTCGCTCTTGATACGCTGTACTTCGGCCAAAAGAGTTCCGAACAGTTTACGTAACTTTTCATAATCGTTGACCACAACATACGTCTTACCGTCACGCTTCTTGTATTCAATCACGTTGTCGGCTTTACCGTTCTCATAAGCCCACTTGGCTATCAGCTGACGGTTACGCATATGGGCTTCTTCTACATCTTTGCCTGCTTCGATACGGACAAGCTGGGTCATCAGACCGTTCATGATGTATTTGTAATACTCGGCTTTATAGGCTTCGCCATCCGGAACCAATCCCAGTTCTACCAGCTTCGGGTCCCCCAGGTAATAAAGCCCGAACAAGTCGGCACGCGCTTCCTCCAGAGTAGAATCATAGGCTTTCAGCGCACCCGATTCAGTGTCAGGCAAAAGCTTGCCGGAGCCGTGTCCCAGACATTCGTGCAGGTCGGTATGCAGATTATCGGTCAGGAAACCGTATTTATTGAGAGCTTCGCGCTCCGTATCACTCCAGATAAATTCTTCATTGAAACCGTTACCTTGCGATGCCTTATCGTAAGCCTCGGTTATATTCTCAATAGTAACGGATTTAGAACCGTGATCACGACGTATCCAGTCTGCATTCGGCAGGTTGATACCGATTGGAGTAGCCGGGTAACAATCACCACCCAGCATCGATATGGTAATTACTTTAGCACTTACCCCTTTTACCTTTTCTTTTTTAAAGCGGCTGTCTACCGGAGAGTGATCCTCAAACCATTGGGCGTTATCACTGATCACCTTTGTCCGTTTAGTCGCTTCTTTATTGATAAAATTGACAGTCGACTCCCAACTGGCTTTCATACCCAGCGGATCGCCATACGTTTCGATAAAACCGTTAACGAAGTCCACATCCGAAACTGTATCTTCTACCCAAAGAATAGAATAAGCATCGAATGTCTTCAAATCTCCCGTTTGATAATAGGCGATCAACTTTTCGATAATTGCTTTCTGCGCTTCATTTTCGGCAAAAGGGACAGCCTTCTGAAGTTCTTTAACAATCTGCTCGATCGCAGCAGAGTAAAGACCGCCTACTTTCCAAACTTTCTCTACCACCTTACCGTTTTCTTTTACCAAACGGCTATTCAGCCCGTAAGAGATCGGAGTGATGGTATCCTGACCGACCTTCATCGCTGCATAAAAATCTTCCACCTCTTTCTGAGTGATACCTCCGCCATAATAATTGTTGGCTGATGCTTGTATCCAATCCCGATCTCCGCTCTGAACGGTACGTTTGGGCAAAACTGTCGGATCAAAGATTACCGGGGAGATTTCTGCGATGAATTGTTCGAGCGTTTGTCCCTCACGTAAAGGTAATTCTGCTGCATTCACCTGCTCCAGGCAACTCTTGAAAAACTCAGGAGTGAAGCCGGGAGTAAACTTATCCTCTGCATAATGATGATGGATACCGCTCGAGAACCATACCCGTTTCAGATAAGTTTCCAACGCCTTGAACTGCGCATCCTCACGGTTACCCTTATATTCCTTATAGATAGTTTCCAATGTACGGCGGATCGGCAAGTTGTAACGACAGTTCTGATCGAAGAATATGTCGCGTCCCATCTGTGCCGCTTCTGCCAGATGATATAATAACTGTTTTTGTTTTAACGAAAGAGACTCGAATCCGGGAACCTGGTAACGAAGGATCTGCAGGTCGGCGAACTGGTCTACCACATAATTAAATTTTCCCTGCGGTGCCTGTCCTTTATTTTCTTTCGGACCGGCACAAGCAGTCATTGCCATTGCTGTCATAAGCGATACAAATATATTTTTCATACTATTACAATTTCTTTTTATTCGTCGACTCCACCAGTGCGATGGTCCTTTTGCAAAGGTAATAAACAAATCTCCGATATCCTATTTTCCACATCTCCTTTCGCGCAAAAAACAGCAACAACCGTTACCATTACAATTACAATTATTACAATTATTTTTTTGCACTATTGCCGCTCTTTATAGAAGTTAATAATATATATTATTAAAATTAACATACCACATTTTCCAAAGAGCATTACGGAAAAATTAATTGTAATAATTGTAATGGCGTAAGCAAGGGATGCACAAAAACATAGTTTTCTTCAGTGAAAAACCCTGTTTTACGAGGCGAGAAACCCTGTTCACTGTTTTTCACACTTTAGGTACTCTCCTCGTTGTGCAACTGACGCAAGGAGACGTATCTTTGCATCAAATCAAAATTGTAGTACCTTTGTCATCAATATGTTCTAAGAATATGGAAATAGCAGCATTAGTATCAGGAGGTGTGGACAGCTCTGTAGTTGTCCATCAGTTGAAGGAGGCAGGATACGATCCTACCATCTTCTATATCCGCATCGGTATGGAAGATAAAGACGGATATATCGACTGTCCTGCCGAAGAAGACATAGAAATAACATCTTATATAGCACGCAAATACGGTTGCCGCTTCGAAGTGGTATCTCTGCATGACGAATATTGGGACAAAGTGGTCAGCTACACGATCGACTCGGTGAAACGCGGCCTCACTCCCAACCCGGACATGATGTGCAACAAATTTATCAAGTTCGGTTGCTTCGAAGAGAAATGGGGAAAAGACTTCGACAAGATCGCAACCGGCCATTATGCCACAACGACCGAGATAGACGGCAAAGTATGGCTTTCTACCGCCAAAGACCCGGTAAAGGATCAGACCGACTTCCTCGGACAGATCACCCGTCTTCAAATCCGGAAGCTGATGTTTCCGATCGGCCACCTGATGAAATCCGAAGTACGCGCCATCGCCGCCGAACAGAAGCTACCCAGTGCCATGCGTAAGGACAGCCAGGGCATCTGCTTCCTAGGCAAGATCAACTATAATGACTTTATCGAACGTTACCTGGGAAAACGTGTCGGCAAGATCGTCGAACTGGAAACAGGTAAAGTTTTAGGTAAACACAACGGTTACTGGTTCCATACGATCGGGCAGCGCAAAGGTCTCGGATTGAGCGGCGGTCCCTGGTTTGTTATCAAGAAAGATATCAAACGCAATATCATCTACGTCTCCAACGGCTACGACCCGGAAACACAATACGGCAAAACGATCAACCTGCACGGTTTCGACTTCATCACTGAAGACCCGTGGGGAGAGTTCACCGACGAGAAGGAGATCACCTTCAAAATCCGCCATACCCCGGACTTTACCCCGGGACGTATCCGCCGTATCGGAGATTTGTATCGTATCGAGTCCGAGAACAAAATACAGGGTATCGCCCCCGGCCAGTACGGTGTTGTCTACGACAAAGACCATCATCTCTGCCTGGGTAGCGGTATGATAATCGACGAAGAAAAATAAACCTTTGTCAATAATTATACTTATCTTTGTATCAGACTATAATATAAACAACTATGGAAACAACAACTTTAAAAACATTCGAAATCTCCATTCCCGAAAAATACGTATCTGCTATACGTAAACTGGTAAAAAGTATGGGAGGAAGCATCACGGTTCGCAAAGAAAAGAAATGTGGATTGGACGAGGCTTTGGAAGATGTAAAAGCCGGAAGAGTATATTCTTATTCTAATGTAGACGAAATGTGGAAGGATCTTATAAAATGAGATACAGACCTGATACGACTCACAAATTCAACAAAGACTTCAAACGTTGTAAGAAAAGAGGCTATAACATGAACCTTTTACGTAACGTGATTGATATCCTTTGTGAAACAGGTACACTCCCTCCTTCGTTTCGCCCACACAAATTAAGCGGCAAATACGAAGGCCTGTGGGAATGCCATATCCAATCGGACTGGCTGTTAGTCTGGGACCAAAACGATACGGAATTAATACTTTTATTTACAGATACCGGTTCTCATGCCGATCTATTTTAGATAAAAAAAGAGTACATTCACATATTATGTACTCTTTTTTTATTTAAAGCACTTACAAAATAAGTTTATCCTAAACTTTCCTCATTATCCCTGGTAGTTTTTAATGGCTGACAATTATCAACCACTAATTTCCCGCCATAGTAAATCCATTTAGTATGCTATATAAATCTAATCAGATAGGATAGAAAAATAAATTTATACCTAATCGGTTCATTTTTCCTTACTTTCATTTGGTTTATAATATAAACCATTTTATATTTGCAGTGTGTAAGTGAGAAATGCGCAGCTCCTTGCACTTTTTTAATCCATACATAGTTTATGATATAAACTATTTTACAAACAACAATTAAAGAGAAAACGACAATGGAAGCAACAGTAAACTCAAACAAGAAAAACAATTCATTTCCAGCGCAGCTGAAGATGAACATCCTCCGCTATATCGTTATATGCTGCTTTTTGGCAGTAGTAAATTATGTCACAAGTCCATATTACTGGTGGGTTTTGTGGGTAATTGCCGGTTGGGGCATCAATCTGGGATTAGAGATCGCGAGTCATTATATGATTAAAGAAGAGGAGGAAGAAAAATGAAACGAACAATATTACTAATTATCATGGCAGTGTTTTTTACCGGCAGCATGGCCTGGTCGCGGACCATTACAGTAAAAATCAGTAATATCCGAGGAGATAACGGCATGATCCTCGTCATGGCCCAGTCAGGAAAAGAAAGCAAACCCGTATACGGTATGGCTAAACCCGAAAAAGGAGAAGCCACCGTCACACTCGAAAACGTAGAATGGGAACAGTTCGACCTCTCAGTCTTCCACGATGAGAACGGCAATCATAAAATGGATTTCACAGACGACCATAAACCGGCCGAAGGATATGTCATGAAAAATTGCAAAACCCCAAAAGAAGAAGAGACAGTCAAGCTTAAATTATATTATCCTTCAAGCGAATAATATCATGAAAAGTATTTTATTCATCCTGTTCTTTTTCGCTGCCAGCTTTTCGGGGATAGCCCAAAAGCCGGCAGGAACGACGGTTTACTCCGGACATATAACGGATGGACCGGGAAAAAGGATTGAATATGCCACCATTGTTCTGTTGAAAGATGATATGCAGAAAGCCGGGGCTACGACCAATGATGAAGGTGACTTCAAACTGGAAGTAAAAAACGGAACTTATACTGTCGTCACCCAATGTCTCGGATACGATCCGGTGCGGAAAACTGTCCGGTTACCGCTCTCCCATCCCGATACCATTTCACTGAAACAATCCTCCTATGCCTTGAAAGAGGTTGTGATACAAGCTAAAAACATTGAACGGAAAGCCGACCGCTTCATATTATCCGTTTCCCCTTCCAGCGGGAAAGACGGAACCGAGTTACTCTCGCAGGCTCCCGGCGTATGGCTGACGGACGAAAACATATCCATCAATGGTGCGCAAGGCACAAAAGTTTTTGTCGACAACCGGGAGATCAAACTCACCGGCGAAGAACTTCTCTCCTACTTGCGTTCCATGAAATCGGAAGAGATCAAACGGATAGAAGTCATCCCCATTGCCGGGGCAGAATATGAGGCGAGTACCCGTGGCGGGATCATTTCGATCACACTCCGGCAGCGACAGAACAACGGCGTGCAAGGAAATATAACGATGGGGACGGCTTTATCATCTTCCCTGAACCGTTATCTGCCTTCCGCGACATTGAACGCCCGTATGGGAAAATGGACGGTAAATGCAGCGGCATCAGGCTCTTTCACTCCTAAAAACAATAGTGCAATGACTTCCTCCAGAGAATACACAAACGATAGCGACCATTTTTCGAGTTTTTCCGAATTCGATACCCGTTCGAACTACGGAACCGGACGTATCAGTTCCATTTTTGAAATCGACACACTCAACAGTATCGGTGCAGAAATAGAATATATCGGACAAGTTTCCAAAAGTAGTTCTTACAGCGAAACAGAATTAACGAAACAAGGTTTTCTATTGAACAGTACAGGTGATTATTATCAGAAAGACGACTATAATACGTTATCCGCCACGGTAAACTACCTGCATAAACTCGATAATAAAGGTTCCGTCCTTAAACTGATCACGGATTACGCCAATAAAAAGTCGACCGGAAAGAACAACTATTACACCATGCAGAAAGAATGGCATAGAGACAGTACATACAGGAGCAATTCGAATGCAACCTACCAGATCGTCACTTCGGACATCTCGCTCAGGAAATATGTCGAAAAGGGAATGTCACTGAACACCGGCCTGAAGTACACCTTTACATTCATGGACGATAACGCATGCTACGAAGGTTTGTCGGAAAACCAACAATGGAACGTAAACCCGGGATATGGATACGCGCTCAAATATAAAGAGAACATCTTCGGAGCATACGCTTCCTTTTCTGCCGATGTCAACCGCTGGTCGTTCATCGCAGGCGTAAGGGGAGAATATACCCGGACATCCAATAAAAGCGACCACATCGACCGGGATTATTTCGACCTTTTCCCGAACCTGAATATCACATATGCTTTCAACAACCTGAAAACATGGATGCTTGTCGGACAATATGCCCGCAATATCGAACGTCCGGCGTTCTACACCCTGAATCCGAACCGCCTTCAGACATCCGATTACAGCTATAACATCGGTAATCCTTATCTGAGGCCGACGTATATCCACCGTTTCAGTGCCACCGTAGTCTACAACTACCGTTATACACTGACTATCGGCGGTAACCTGCACCACGACCTGATCCGCGAATTCTGTAAACAGGATGCAACCGATCCGGATGTATCTTATATCACCTATGAGAACCATAACATCGAAAACCATTGGTTCGTCGCAGCCAACATACCGTTGCAACCTACCCCGTGGCTCGACCTGACGGTTAATTTCGTAGGCGTAAAGCAAGATATCCGCATGACGGAAGAAGCCGCTTTCGCAGATCATTATCTGGCCTTTGTCAACATGAATACGTCTTTCCGATTGCCGGAAGACATCACATTGGAAGCTCAGTACAACGGAACAAGCCGCCTGTATTCCGGAAACAGCGAAATCGCCTCCCGCCATATATTCAGCCTGTCCGCGCGAAAAAAATTCGCAGGCAACCGCTTCCTGTTAACAGCATCGGTCAACAACATCTTCAACCGCTACAATTATTTCGTGAGCCATATCGATGCATATACGACACGGAGCCATTACGAAAGCGGCAGCCTGGGACGTACATTCAAAGTCTCCCTGACCTGGAACTTCAACAGCGGTCGGAAGATTAAAAAGAAAACGGTAGAGCGAAGTCCCGACTCGGAAAGAAACCGGTTAAACGAAAAATAAACCGGAATGATTGACTGTTAAAAACAATGACATTATCTTTGAACAAACATATTAAGAACAAAATAAAAAACATATAAAATCATGGAAGAAAGAACACTAAACGAGAAAGAGAGCCTGGCGCTCATCACTCAAATGATAAACTCCAGTAAAAAGAACATGGAGATTGGGCAAGGGAATATCATGCTAATATATGGCTATTTCACAACGGTCCTATCAATCGTTTTATTTGCACTGATTAGTCTGACACACAACTTTATATGGAGTTGGGGATGGATGCTGATGTTCGTTATATGGCCGATAATGTCTTACAGACAAAGACAAAAACCTCCGAAAGTAGTGACTTACACCGACAAAGTCATCTCAAAGGTATGGCAGGTAATGGGATGGATGTTCATCGTTACTTTTCTGACGATCGGTATCATCGAATTTAGTTTCGCCCGGTATATCGACTTTATCCTGATGCTGCCGCTCTCTTTGATTTATTGCGGAATCGGCGTTTCCATTACCGGCATTATCATACAGGAGCGCTGGATGACTTATACACCTCTGATTGCTTTTATTATCGCAATTTATATGCTCACCATGCTGACGATTGGCGAAAAAGCGACAACTTTATGGTATCTTTACTTCGGTTTATCGTTCGTGTTTATGATGATCATACCCGGACATATCGTCAACAATAAAGCCCAAAAGCAATGTTTAAAGAACTAGATCCGCTACTTCACTCACAATTACGGCTCGCCGTGATGTCTATACTTCTTTCGGTCGAGGAGGCGGATTTTGTCTACCTGAAAGAAAAGACACAGGCAACGGCCGGCAATCTGAGTGTGCAGATAGATAAACTGAGCGAAGCCGGCTATATAGAAGTTGAAAAGAGTTTTGTCGGAAAGAAGCCTCGCACCACTTGCCGCATAGCACCTCCCGGCAGGCAGGCATTCGAAAACTACGTCAATGCCCTGAAAGGATATATCGGGGAATAAGCATAAAAAAACAGGCACGGAACCACCAGTAAATGTGTAATCCGTGCCTGTTTATTATTTTGTATAAAATCAAATAGCATACAAAGAACTGATAGACTCGCCACTGCAAACACGACGGATTGCTTCGGCAAACATATCAGCAACAGACAATACCTTCACCTTTTCGCATTTCTTAGCGTAAGGAATAGAGTCTGTAAAGATCATTTCAGTCAGCGCCGACTGGTCAACACGTGTTGAAGCCGGATCAGACATAACAGCGTGGCTGGCAATAGCACGAACCGACTTCGCACCGTTCTCCAACATCAGGTTGGCAGCCTTCGTGATTGTACCGGCTGTATCCACCATATCGTCTATTAAAAGGACATCCAAGCCTTCCACATCACCAATGATACGCATTTCTGCCACCTCATTGGCACGTAAACGTGACTTATGACAGATAACCATCGGTAATCCCAGATACTTGGAATAGCTGCTGGCACGTTTCGTACCACCCACATCCGGAGTAGCGATACACAAGTTATCGAGAGGCAGTTCGCTTTTAATATAATCAAGGAAGATGGAAGAAGCATACAAGTGATCCACCGGAACATTAAAGAATCCCTGAATCTGGTCAGCATGTAAGTCCATCGTAATCAAACGGTCGATACCGGCTGTACTCAACATATCAGCGATCAGTTTCGCACCGATAGACACACGGGGTTTATCCTTTCTGTCCTGACGGGCCCAACCAAAATAAGGAACGACAGCAATTACAGAGTGTGCAGAAGCACGTTTAGCAGCATCAATCATCAGGAGAAGTTCCATCAGATTGTCCGAATTAGGAAATGTTGATTGAACCAGGAACACATCGCGGCCGCGGATAGACTCTTCGTAAGAAACTGAAAATTCACCGTCAGCAAAGTGTTGAATGTTCATCTGTCCCAGAGGACAACCAAGACTATTGCAAATTTTCTCTGCAAGATACCGGGAGTTGGTTCCCGAAAACACCAAGAAAGGAGTTTGTGCACTCATTATTCCGAATATTTATCTTAAGTAAATAGATTTGAATTGTGGTGCAAAAGTACAAAACTTATTTGCAATAATCTCCTTATCTTCAGAAAACTTTCAACAAGAAGGGCGAGTCACCCCCGCCCCTCTTATCAGTATTTCGTATGTAAACCCATTATTTCTTATACGTAAACTTCAGTAGCTTACCGGAATAGGCAGGAAGAGTCAACTGAAACGGACAAGCCGCCGTCAGTGTACTGATACTCGTTTCTCCCGTCAGCAAATCGGTCAGGACAGCTGCCTTATTATCGTCAAATCCAAGCGAATGAAATGCTTCCGATGGAATTTTCACCCGTACGGTCTGCTCGCTCTTATCGAAATTGACAACAACCAGCAACACTTCGTTCTGGTATTTACGCATAAACACATACTGGCGATTCGCGTTAAAATACGGATTACGTGAGTTGGCATACATCAGGTCGTAGAACGCCCCCGAGGTAATAACCTGTTCTGTTTTAGCGATGTTCAGTATTTTTGCATACTTCGTACGAAGAAGACGCTGCTCGGACGTCAGTTTGCCGCCATCGAAAGTGCCATCGTTGATCCAGTTACGCAGGCTTTCCACACTCCAATAATCGAATATCGTGGTACGGCCGTCGCACCCGCTGAAACCTTCTTCATCCATACCCGGCTCACCCAGTTCCTGACCGCTATAAATCATCACCGGATTGGTATTCATGGTGGCCGACAGGATCATACCCGGAATACCCGGACGCGGATCACCGGCAAAGAAGTAAGACGCCACCCGCTGCTCGTCATGGTTTTCAAGAAAATTCAGCATGTGTGGCTGTATACCTTCCAGGGCTTGCCAACAGCCGGAAATATTAGTTGCCGGAGCCTGGTTGCACATCACGGCACGTATGGTATCATACAGGCCTACCTTATCATACAGATAATCGAAATGGCCGTTGAAGATATAATTGCGGTATTCGTTCGGGTTATACACTTCGGCGATAAAACAAACATTATATTTCTCTTTCACCTTCGGAATCACCCAATTCCAAAACTCTACCGGGACCATTTCCGCCATATCGCAACGGAAACCGTCGATACCCTTTCCAGCCCAGAACAGAAGGATGTCAAGCATCTTCGTCCAGGTATTCGGTATCGGGTCGAAATGGCAGATGCCGCCATTCACATAATCCACTCCATAATTCAACTTCACGGTTTCATACCAGTCGTTCCGGCCGGGGGCTGCATCGAAATGGTTGTTACCCGTTACTTTAGCCGGAAACTCGCTGTATTCAAAATCTTCCTGGTTGGCGCCGAAATGCAGCTGCAAAGGCTGTCCGGGAATATAATAGAAGTTGTTGTTTATGTCGAAAGCTTTCGTTGTATTGTCATGCTGTCCCAGGTCTTCCACAAACGAAAGACGCGCATCCGAATGATATTCGCGTGCCACATGGTTCGGAACAAAGTCGATAATCACTTTCATTCCTGCATCGTGCGTCCGTTTCACCAATGCCTCAAACTCCTTCATACGGTCGGGCACCCGGTCGGCCAGGTCAGGATCGATATCGTAATAATCTTTTATGGCATAAGGAGAACCTGCCTTCCCTTTTACAACAGCGGAATGATCCTTGCGTATCTGGTAAGCAGTATAATCCGTTTGGGTAGCATGTTCGATCACACCGGTATACCAAACATGCGTAATACCCAGCTCCTTGATCTTTGCCAACGCCGTAGGAGTAAAGGCTGAAAATTTGCCTACTCCGTTTTCCGCAATACTACCGTTTTTCACCAATGGAAAGGTTGAATTTCCAAACCAGCGGGGAAAGACCTGATATATAATCATTTTGTCCTTTTGTTTCATCGCTTTTATCAACTTTTAAGTTATCGGTAAAAGTTACTCCGACGCAAGCCGGGTCCAATCACGGCATAAGGATATTCGTCTTATGGGATGTAATTGCTTTTACCAGAGTTTCATATTTATTTTCTTGTATCACCAGTTCGAATGCCCGGACAGCGGCAGAATAACCGATTTTGGAAATCTGATCCACATTCTCCAGATCGAAGGTTTTATACATGCCGAATTCTTCCGCCTCGATCAATACGTCGCACATTTCGCGGTCTTCTATCGTATTGGCGCGGAACATATAATGATACGAACGCTCGGCAATATGGAAGATCGTCTGTTTGTATTTCTGTGAAACAAGCGGACTCACGTTCACCCCGATCACCCTTTCGCACGAATCGCGGATAATGGAAACCGGGAAGTTATGGAACAGACCGCCGTCTACATAATGCACCCCATTGATAACCACCGGGCTAAAAATAATAGGTATACTGCACGAAGCAGTAACAGCTTCCACAATCGGCCCGCTACGGAACTCATGGCTTTCACCATTATCGAGGTCGGTAGCCATTACAATCAGAGGGGTCTTCAGTTCTTCAAACGTTTTTGCTCTCAAATGGCGTCGTAAGAAATGACGGAAACGTTTGCTGTCAAACAATCCCGACTTGGGAAGTTGAAGCTGTGCAAACTCGGAGAATTCACGGCCGCTAAAAAGTTCTTTTATCTCGTCTGCCGAATAACCGTCGGCAAACAAAGCACCCATCAACGCACCGACACTCGTTCCCACGATTACATCAGGCATCAATCCACACTCTTCCAATAATTTAAATACACCTATATGTGCAAATCCCTTTGCGCCTCCTCCACTCAGGGCCAGGCCCAACTTATAGGTTGTCGTATGGTTTGAATCTTGCGTCATTGTATGTCTCATCTTTTTAACGGTAACAAATATGCTGTTTTTTTTAGAATGAAACAGTATTATTTCCAAAAAAGTTTCTCTACGTCTTTATTTTTGTTACATTTACGGTGACTGAAACAAGGCTTTGAAAGCCTTCTTCCGAAAGAAACTTTTAAATCGAACTGCTATGATAACAAGTATTTTTTGGATTATTCCCGTTGCGTCGATCCTGGCGCTGGTATTTGCCTGGTTCTTCTTCCGGCAAATGATGAAAGAGAGTGAAGGAACGGAAACGATGGCAAAAATCGCCTCGTACGTACGTGAAGGTGCGATGTCGTACCTGAAACAACAATACAAGGTAGTAGCTTCGGTTTTCCTTGTATTGGTCATCCTGTTTTCCATTATGGCCTATGGTTTCGGCGTGCAGAACGAATGGGTTCCCATCGCCTTCCTGACCGGCGGTTTCTTTTCGGGGCTGGCCGGATTTCTGGGAATGAAAACAGCCACGTACGCTTCCGCCCGTACCGCCAACGCTGCCCGTAGCTCCCTAAACAAGGGTTTGCAGGTAGCCTTCCGCAGCGGGGCCGTGATGGGACTGGTAGTAGTCGGACTCGGACTGCTCGATATCTCTTTCTGGTATTTCCTGTTGAATGCCCTTATCCCCGACGAAGCATTGAATCCTACACATAAACTGACCATAATCACTACCACCATGCTGACCTTCGGTATGGGAGCCTCCACCCAGGCCCTCTTTGCCCGTGTGGGAGGTGGTATCTATACAAAAGCTGCCGACGTGGGTGCCGACCTGGTAGGTAAGGTTGAAGCCGGCATCCCGGAAGACGATCCGAGAAACCCGGCAACCATTGCCGACAATGTAGGCGATAATGTAGGCGACGTTGCCGGTATGGGCGCCGACCTCTATGAGTCGTACTGCGGTTCTATCCTGGCCACGGCTGCCCTGGGTGCTGCCGCTTTCGTTTCTTCCGGTAATGTGGAAATGCAATACAAGGCAGTTATCGCCCCGATGCTGATCGCCGCTGTAGGTATCATTCTTTCCATCATCGGAATATTTGCCGTACGTACGAACGAGAATGCCACGATCCGGCAATTACTGAAAGCGCTGGCCGTCGGCACCAACCTGAGTTCGGCTTTGATCGCCATTTCCACCTTCGGCATCCTGTATCTGCTGGGACTCGACAACTGGTTCTGGATCAGCTGCTCGGTTATTATTGGTTTGCTGGTCGGCATCGTGATCGGGCAGGCTACGGAATATTACACTTCACAATCGTATAAACCGACACAACGGGTATCCGAATCCGGATTGACAGGACCGGCCACCGTTATTATCTCGGGGCTCGGGCTGGGAATGATGTCTACCGCCATTCCGGTATTGGCAGTTGTCGTAGGTATCATCTGCTCCTTCCTCTTTGCTTCCGGTTTTGATTTCAATAATACCGGAATGGGACTTTACGGTATCGGTATAGCTGCTGTCGGAATGCTATCCACCCTGGGTATAACATTGGCTACGGATGCTTACGGGCCGATAGCCGACAATGCCGGGGGAAATGCCGAAATGTCCGGCCTGGGAAAAGAAGTACGCAAACGCACCGACGCCCTCGACTCGCTGGGGAATACCACGGCTGCCACAGGTAAAGGTTTCGCCATCGGTTCGGCTGCCCTGACGGGACTGGCATTACTGGCTTCCTATATTGAAGAGATAAAAATCGGCCTCCTGCGACTGGGCGAGACCGTTCTTTCGTTTGCCGACGGACGCACGATAGAGATTTCAAAAGCCTCTTTCTCCGACTTCATGGTTTATTATGATGTCACATTGATGAACCCGAAAGTGCTGTCTGGCATGTTCCTCGGATCGATGATGGCTTTTATGTTCTGCGGATTGACAATGAATGCCGTCGGCCGTGCAGCCGGACATATGGTGGAAGAAGTACGCCGTCAGTTCCGTGAAATACCGGGTATCCTGACCGGAAAAGCGGAACCCGATTATGCCCGTTGCGTAGAGATTTCCACCAAAGGGGCACAGCATGAAATGGTCGTACCTTCACTGCTGGCTATCATTGCCCCGATATTAACCGGACTGATATTCGGTGTGACCGGAGTGATCGGCCTGTTGATAGGCGGTCTGAGTACAGGATTTGTACTGGCCATCTTCATGGCAAACGCCGGTGGAGCCTGGGACAACGCCAAGAAGCATGTAGAAGAAGGCAACCACGGCGGCAAAGGCAGCGAAGCCCATAAAGCAACAGTTGTAGGCGACACGGTAGGCGATCCGTTCAAAGATACCTCCGGCCCCAGCCTGAATATCCTGATCAAACTGATGAGTATGGTAGCCATTGTGATGGCGGGGTTGACAGTGGCGTGGAGTTTGTTTTAAAGACAAATAGGATAGAACAGTTCACATTCTTAACAACGAAAACCCAGGGAGACGAATCCCCCACTTTGCACCATGATAGTGCCCTTGCTAGCTCAGTCCTAACATACTGCACTCTAAAAAAGGATAATCGAAGCTCATCCCAAGTCGGATGGGCTTTGTTTCTTTTTAACTACCCATTGAAAGCACAAACCAAGATTTGCCCGTATCTTTGCAGCCGGTAAAACAAAAAAATAATCCGTATGTCAATCTCACGCTTTAATGCAGTGGAGAAAGCTTCCAACCGTAAGGCCGTAGAAGCCATCACTCCCAAACAGAAAGTATCCGAGTACTATGGCGAGAACGTATTTAACCGTAAGGCTATGCAAAAGTATCTCTCCAAGGAAACGTACAAAGCCCTGACCCACGCCATTGATAATGGAACACCTATCGACCGGGAAATAGCCAACCATGTAGCTGCCGGTATGCGTATGTGGGCACTGGAAAAAGGAGTAACCCATTACACACACTGGTTCCAACCGCTTACCGACGGAACTGCCGAAAAGCACGACGCTTTTGTAGAACACGACGGCAATGGCGGTATGATCGAAGAATTCAGCGGCAAACTGCTCGCCCAGCAGGAACCGGACGCATCCAGTTTCCCTAACGGCGGATTGCGCAACACGTTCGAAGCCCGCGGATATTCTGCCTGGGACCCCTCCTCTCCCGCATTTATTGTAGACGACACCTTGTGTATCCCGACTGTATTTATCGCTTATACCGGTGAAGCGCTCGACTACAAAACACCGCTTATCCGCTCGGTTGAAGCTCTGAACAAAGCAGCCAAAGAGGTCTGCAACTACTTTAACGAAGATGTTCATAAAGTGATCACCTACCTGGGCTGGGAACAGGAATATTTCCTGGTAGACGAAGAATTGTATTCGGCCCGTCCCGACCTGTCACTGACAGAACGCACGCTTCTCGGACACGAAAGTGCCAAGAATCAGCAGTTGGACGACCATTATTTCGGTGCTATCCCTTCACGCGTACAGGAATTCATGAAAGACCTGGAAGTGGAATGTTACAAGCTGGGTATCCCGGTGAAAACCCGTCATAACGAGGTTGCCCCGAACCAGTTCGAGTTGGCACCGATCTATGAAGAATGTAACCTGGCGAACGACCATAACCAACTGTTGATGTCGGTCATGAAACGTGTTTCGCGCCGTCATAATTTCCGCGTACTGCTTCACGAAAAGCCTTTTATGGGTGTGAACGGTTCGGGTAAGCATTGTAACTGGTCGATGGGGACCGATACGGGCATCAACCTCTTCTCGCCGGGTAAAGACCGCGAAGACAACCTGCGTTTCATCACGTTCATCGTTAATACGCTGATGGCCGTTTATAAATATAATGCCTTATTGAAAGCAAGTATCGCTTCTGCGACCAACGCACACCGTCTGGGAGCCAACGAAGCGCCTCCCGCTATCATATCTTCTTTCCTGGGAACGCAGATCAGCGAAGTACTGGATAAATTCGAGAACAGTTCGATCGAGGATGCGATCGAGGTAGATGACAAGAAACGTCTGAGCCTGGGCTTCGGACAGATACCGGAATTACTATTGGATAATACCGACCGCAATCGTACCTCTCCGTTCGCTTTCACGGGAAACCGTTTCGAGTTCCGTGCACCGGGTTCTTCCGTAAACTGCGGCTCGGCTATGCTGGCTGTCAACTCGGCAGTCGCTCATCAGCTTCAACAGTTCAAGAAAGATGTAGAAACACTTCAGGCTGCCGGAAAGAGCAAAGAAGTGGCTATCTTCGAAACACTGAAAGCATATATCAAAGAATCCAAACCGATCCGTTTCGACGGCAACGGTTACTGCGACGAATGGAAGAAAGAAGCTGCCCGTCGCGGACTGGATTGCGAAAACAGCGTTCCACTACAATACGATGCTTACCTGAAACCGGAAGTGATCCGCATGTTCAAGGAAACTGGCGTATTGAATGAAAAGGAACTGGAAGCCCGTAACGAAGTGAAATGGGAAATTTATATTAAAAAGGTACAGATCGAAGCCCGCGTATTGGGCGACCTGTCGATGAACCATATTATTCCGGTCGTATTGCATTACCAGTCTTTACTGCTCAGCAATATCACCAAGCTGAAAGAGACATTCAGTCCGGAAGAATACGAAGACTTGTCAGCCGAACCGCGCCGCCTGGTACGTAAAATTTCCAAACACGTAAATGCCGTAACACGCATGACGGACGAAATGATCGAAGCCCGTAAGAAAGCAAACGTCATAACCGACCTTCGTAGCAAGGCGATCGCTTATCATGATACGGTTGTTCCGTTCCTGGACGATATCCGCGAGCATATCGACGAACTGGAACTGATGGTGGATAACCAGATGTGGCCGTTGCCGAAATACCGGGAACTGTTATTTATCCGGTAAGAAACAGATAAATACGATTCTAAATACAAGAGGTTGTGTCAAAACTCTGGCACAACCTTTTTTTATGCACAAAGCCCAGACTTTCACAAGCCCGGGCTTTGTTATTACCCAAAGTTTTTGTATCTTTAGGCATAAAGTTTTTCGTTATGGCAAA